>JAVBOF010000001.1:0-15994 GCA_031550915.1 Eubacteriales bacterium
GCTCGTCATTAAACTATCCAGGCTGTTGTACAATTATTCTGTCTGCTGCTCTTCGCTCAGTTCTGCGGTGGATGCCGCCGAAGGCTTCATGGAGTGGGGATATGCCCCGCGCTAAATTGACACGTTGCCTTTAAAATGATATTATTATCCGGACTAAAAAGGGCATATATTGCAACCTTTTGGGAAGTATTAAGCCCAGATAAAATATGCCCGTACCGTGGCAAAAAGGACACGTAGTAAGGGCAAATGGGAAAGGATGCAACTATGGGTAAAACGATTTCACAGCTGCGGGTAGGTGATACCGATTCCTTTGAAAAGACTATTTCTGAATCAGATATAATTGCTTTTGCAAATATTTCCGGTGATACAAATCCATTGCATTTAAACGAATTGGAAAGCACAAAATCAATCTTTAAAAAACGTGTAGCCCATGGTATTTTAGTAAGCGGACTCATCTCAGCTGTATTAGGTACACGCTTGCCGGGCCAAGGCTGCATCTATTTGGGTCAAAACCTGCGTTTTACGGCCCCAGTCTATATTGGAGACACAATAAAGGCAACGGTGACCGTACAAAAAATAATCAGAGAAAAAAACATCTGCGTTTTGGATACGGTATGTGTAAACCAGGACAATATAATTGTGATAACGGGTGAAGCTGTGGTTAGGCCACTTGCCGAGGGCAAAGCTATGAACAATTAAAATAAAGTGTAAATCTTAGGAGGTGTTGAGAGATGCTTCACTATTGGACGGCATCCTATGACAATGTGAGTGTAAAGCCTTTGGAGGAACAAGAACTTGAATTGTTGCGAACATGGCGTAATAATTCCAGCAACAGCGCGTACATACGTCAACTGAATTACATCACGCCGGAAATGCAAAAAAATTGGTTTGAAACCTATATTAAAGACAATGACAACATGACAGTGGCCATTTATGAGACCAAAACGCTGCATCGGTGTGTGGGTAGCGTTGCCCTCTATAATTTCAGGGACGAAATAGCTGAATGCGGCAAGTTCATGATAGGCGATCCGGAAGCCAGAGGCAAGGGCGTTGGGCGTCTTGGCATCACGCTATGTATGTATTTGGGATTTTTTAAAATGGGTCTTACAGCCATTGATGCGGTTGTTCACCAAGATAATATTGCCGCATTGACAACGGATCAAAAGGCGGGCTTTTCCATTGTAGGCGAGCATCTCTTACCTGGTGGTGACGGAAAAGTGATGGAAAAAGAGTTATATGTGACCAAAGAGCAGTTTATGGAGAGACATTGCTTCTTGCCTGATGTGAGTATTGAAGACTAGTAGAATAACTTCGAGTCTTGGGAAAGCCATATCAATCAGACATCTGTATCTTGATGGTTTTTTGCTCAATATGTTTTGTAATCCCAAATAAAACGCGTATTGTCTGGGGTGTGGAATTTGACTTTGCACTATACAAAATGATATTATAACTCGGATTAGGTAAAAATAGATCCAAAAGGAGAAATTCGTAATAAATGAACGTGCCGTTTGCAACGCTGGATCGCATGCATATGTCTATCTATGATGAAATGTCGGACGCGTTTTCGCGGGTATATAATTCCGGATGGTTTATACAGGGCAAAGAATATGAGGCTTTCTGCCGTGAATTCGCCGTTTATTGCGGCGTTTCTAAGGTGATAGGTGTAGCCACTGGTTTAGACGCGCTGTATCTTACCCTAAAAGCATTGGGCATAGGCAAAGGGGACGAGGTAATATTGCCGTCCAATACGTTTATAGCCACCGCGTTGGCAGTAAGCTACGTAGGAGCAAAAGTGGTGCTTGCGGAGCCGGACGAAGCCACATTCAATATTTGCGGAAAGGGACTTGAATCGCTCATTACCCCCCAAACGCGGGCTATCATCCCCGTCCATCTTTATGGTCAGGCCGCTGAAATGGACGAAATCATGGAAATTGCCATCAATCATAACCTATATGTAGTTGAGGATTGCGCCCAGGCCCATGGCGCCACGTATAAGGATCAGCCGATAGGCACATTCGGTATTGCGGGCTGTTTTAGCTTTTATCCAGGGAAAAACCTTGGTGCGTTGGGTGACGCGGGCGCAGTCATTACAAGCGATGAAGCCCTTGCGGAAAAGATTGCAAGCATCGCGAACTATGGAAGCATGGAAAAATACCGCCACGTATATAAAGGCACAAACAGCCGGCTGGATGAAATGCAGGCTGCCTATCTTAGGGTAAAGCTTGCGCGTCTAGATGTGTATAACTCGGAGCGCAACAGGATTGCAGCCGCCTATCTCGCACGGATACGCAATCCAAAGTTAATTCTGCCAAGGGTCGGTGATGGACGCACCCACGTGTGGCACATTTTCCCGGTATTATGTGATTCCCGGGATGATCTGCGTAATTATCTAGAAAGCATGGGGATAGGCACAGGTTGCCATTATCCGATTGCCATATGCGACCAGCAAGCCTATGAGAACGACGGTCTGCCGGCAACCCCGATCGCTCGTTCATTGGGAACGCGGGAGCTTAGCCTGCCTGTGTTTATTGGTATGAAAGAGAATGAGATAGACTATGTTATAGATGCGCTAAATGCTTACTAGTTTTTGATGAATTTTCGAGGAGACTATGCAGACATGAGAGATAATTATCCTTTCCCGCTTTTTTCCATAATTATTACACATTATAACCAGATGGGTTTTATTTTTACTTCTGTAAACTCGGTATTGCTCCAAAACTATGCAAATATAGAACTCATAATCACGGATGATTGCTCGCCTTATTTTGATGTGGAAAGAATAAAAAAATATATTGAATTACATAAGGGCAATAATATAGTTAATGTAATATATCAATGTAACGCGGAAAACGTGGGTACAGTACGTACCCTGAATACAGCAATTCAATCAAGTCATGGTGAGTATGTCCTGTTCTTTGCTGCGGACGACTGCTTATATGATGAAAGCGTTGTTAGCAACTTCGCAAGGGAATTGGCGAAATTGCCGGAGAATGAATATATAGTGTCCGCCCAGGCGCTCCTAATGGATGAGGAACTTGAAGAAGAAATGGGAAAATTCTGCGACGCACCACTATTGCTTTCATATAACGAATTGACATCGCAAGAACAGTTCCGTAAACTTTGTATGAATTGCCTTTATAGCGCTGGGGCGACCGCCTGGAAAAAAAGCCTGTTTGTCGAAAAAGGTTTTTTTGATACGCGCTACAAGCTTATTGAGGATGCCACTGGATATATTAGAATAACACGCAACGGAAATAAAATTTATTATACTGATTTTAACGCTTTAAAGCACCGCGATGGCGGTGTTAGCCATTATAATAAAACAGATCTCCCTCCCCATGTTATCAGCTATTTAAAAGATGAACTGCTTATGTACGAACGAGAAATCCTGCCCTATCTGAATAGATTTTCAATATCCGACCAGCAGACATTAATGGGTAAGTATGAATGGGTACGCGGTAAATTTGTGGGTTTGGGATTAAAAAGGGCATTTCCCTCAAAGCTAAAGTTAGTCCTTAGCCTTAAAAAACTGTATGTTTGCAGGATGCTATGGTGGTGCTCCGCCAACGCGCGTAGGTGTAGCGACCTTTGCCTGGCTAGGATACGAAAGCTTATATATGTATTTTTATCGTTTCTTGGTGTGGGCGCCGTTATGTATTTTGTTTTCAATGGCAATTGGTATCCCAACATGATTCTGTATTGCATAGGGTTTTGGGCGGTGACGGCGCTGCTTGTGTTTAACGTGGTTGGTTACCTGTTTTTTGGTTTTATGAATATGCTTAGGTTTTTGCAGAGGAAGCGGCGGGAGTTGCTTTCCAGAGTGAATTGAACCAGAATTGTAATTAACCTATGATGTTCTATGTATTTGGGAATATAACAAAGAGGTATAAAATGTTATCAACTCCGGGTTCAGAAAATGTGAGGGAAGCGAGTGTAACTGCCGCGGATTATTGTGATGTTTCTATTGAAAAGACGGTGCTTGCCTCAATAAAAAAATGGTTGAAATCACCTTCCGGTATTTCCTTACTATCCACACTCATTATAGGGTTAATTGTTCATTTATATATCTACACAAATATTTATTTTGGTCATGATGCGTCCGAAATAATGAATTACTCTCCGGGATGGGATATTGTTACGGGCAGATTTGTGGGGACGTTTATAAAACAAATTCATAATTCTCTGCAGCTCCCTTTTCTTATAGGCATCATTTCACTTGTATTATTGGGGTTTTCATCGGTTTTAATTTGTAAAATGCTCGAGATCGAAAAGACAATATTTATAATAGCCACCAGCGCCCTTATTGTATCGTGGCCTACGATAATAGGTAATAATTGCTATTATTATATGGCGGGTCAATTCTGCATGGCTATATTTGCTTCGATACTTGCCGCGTTTGTTACAGACAGGTTCAAATTGGGATATTTGGCAAGTATACCCATTATTGTTATATCTATGGCATGCTATCAGTCTTATTGGGGAACTGCGGCGACTCTACTCCTGATATGCTTAATTCGGGATATCTTAGGCAATTATAAAAAAACTTCTTTGATAATTTTACATGGGATCAAATCCCTCATAATGCTTGTCACAGGATTTGCGATATATTATCTTTTGTGGAATTACATCCTCAGTGTCAATAGCTTAGAAGCTACTGCCTATCGTGGCATGGACAGCATGGGATATGCTTCAGTGGAAGAGTTTTTTGTTTATTTGAAAGGCACTTATTATACAGTGGCTAAATTCTTTTTAAAACAGAATTTTATGAGTTACTATCCCGTTTACTTAATGGTAGCGGTATGGGTAGGGTTGGCTTTTGCTTTAGGTTTAATCTTTAATATAATAATTAAGTGCAAGCTTTATAAGCAGTCGATTAAACTGATTTTGCTAATATTGATGGTTTTCTTGATGCCAATTGCCATGAATTGCGTTGAATTATTCAGCAAAGGAACCACGCAGAACGTTCTCTCGCAATTTGCCTTTTTGGCCCCGTTGCTTGTATTGATAATGCTGATATCAAAGACAGACGGGGATCCGGGATTGATTAAGGATGTAAGGCTCAAAATCACAGCCTTTGGCGTTTCCATATTAGTATTTTTGTTGTGCTTTGCTAACGGGCTTTATGGAGCAAACATAACATATGTTAAGCTTGAAATAAATTATGATAACGCCCTGTCATATGTAACACAATGCTTAAGCCGTATACATGCCGAAGAGGGATATAATACCGATACCCCCGTTGCAATTGTTGGACAGCCAAAGACTTTTGGAAAAACTGGGTTTGAATGGACAAGGGATATCAGCGGTGCTAGTGATACGGCGCTTACGTACACCGGTCCGATAAATGCTTTTTTCCGACGGCTAGACCCTGGGGTAAACCTAGTATACGATTCTTCCCCTTACTTGGAAGCTGCTAATGTGATGTCGCTGGAAGCGTTTCCAAACAATAATTGCATAACGTGGGTGGAAGGCACATTGATCGTAAAGCTCTCCCAATAAAGCCAAGGGTAACAAAGGTTTTGTATTGTATCTGACAATCAATATGATAGAAAGCAATAATTTATTAAATAATCTTGGAGGATGACTTTTATTATGAGACCAAAATATTCCATCGTGATACCTGCTTACAATGAGCAAGAGGTACTGGGAGAATCGTATAGGCGCATTCAAACCGTCATGGAAACATTGGACGGAACGTATGAGATGATATTCGTTGATGATGGCAGCCGTGATGATACGCTAAAGCTATTGACCTCTATGGCGGCGGAAGATAGAGGTATAAAGGTAATAAGCTTCTCGCGCAACTTTGGACATCAGATAGCGGTTAGCGCTGGGTTGGATAACGCAAAAGGACAGGCCATAATAATTATAGACTGCGACCTGCAGGATCCTCCCGAGGTCATACCGGAAATGGTAAGAAAATGGAAAGATGGCTATGATGTTGTATATGGAAAGAGGTTAAAACGCGCCGGTGAATCAATGTTTAAAAAACTCACGGCAACGGTATATTATAGGGTACTTAGAATGATGTCGGCATCACAAATACCCCTAGACACAGGTGACTTTAGGTTGATTGACCGCAAAGTGTGCGACGCAATATGTATGATGCCGGAAAAAAACCGGTTTTTGCGTGGCATGGCCGGGTGGGCAGGATTTAAGCAAGCACCGGTAGAGTATATGCGTGATGCCAGATGGGCAGGAGAAACCAAATATCCCATAAGCAAAATGCTCAAGCTTGCGGGAGACGGAATTACATCATTTTCATCTAAGCCGCTGGGAATCGCCACTAAATTTGGTATCGGCTTATGCTTTCTAATGGTATTATATGTGCTTATATCCCTTGTTCTTACATGGTGCGGAGTAATGTTTGCACCATGGATGGCATATTTATGCGCGGCTTTAGGTTTTTTAATCGGGCTTGTGATGATTTTCATAGGAATATTGGGTATTTACATTGGAAGGATATTTGATGAGGTGAAAAACAGGCCGCTTTATTTAGTTAGTCAAAAGATAAACTTTGAAGATTCATAACAGGGTTATTGTGGCGAATATAGCACATATTCATCGACATTGGGTATTTGATTTGGGGTGTGTATGCTAATGAATCAGTTGGATCGCCTGTAGGTGGCATCGCTGTGAGCACTATAGGTTGTAGAATGATGTTTAGCAGAAAGGGATAAAGAAAAACTAAGACTCCCAAAATCCAGAGAGCTGGAATTGTAGCAAGATAACGAACAGGCAGAGAATGGAATTATCAATTGAAGATATAAGACAAAAGGCATTCTTTCTTCAACGGATATTGAAAGAAGTAGCAAGAGGAACTCGACAGCGGTCGCGGCAAGGCTGTACAGAATAGTCGAACAAGTATCCATCAATGGAAAAATCGGCGTCATAGAACATTGTAACCATATAGTTTGACACGCAATATAAAAACCATTATAATAACAAATATTTTGTTATATAATGTATGCTGTAAAAGCCACTATTTTAGAAGGATAGATTAAAAAAAGATATAGTTTTGGTCTATCCAAATTTGCTGATTTTTACTGCGAAAGGTGTATGGCAATGCAACAAAATATTGCAGACTCCGCAACTATACAGCCAGGTGTAATCATTGGGGATAATGTTACAATAGAAGAAAACGTATTCCTGGATTTTGGTGTCATCGTTAGAGATAATGTGCATATAAAAAAGAACAGCAAAATTGGGGCTAGATGTATTTTAGGAGAGTATCTAGCTGATTTTTATGTAGACTGCGTAAATGGTGATCATCCGCTGGTGATTGGAGAAAACGCCATTATCCGAAGTGAAACGATCATATATGGCGATTCCCAAATAGGCGATTTCTTTCAGACAGGCCATAGGGTTACGGTACGCGAGAGGGCTATGATTGGTCATCACGTCCGGATGGGAACCCTTTCGGATATACGAGGGGATTGTATGATAGGAAATTATGTTAACCTCCATAGTAATGTGCATATAAGCATGAAGAGCATAATTCATGATTATGTATGGATATTCCCATATACGCTTTTTACAAACGACCCGACTCCGCCATCCATGGAAAGTCTGGGGGTTGAGGTGGAATCATTTGCAGTGATTTGTTCAAGGGCGATGTTGATGCCCGGTGTCCATATAGGAGAAGATGCTTTGATAAGCGCTGGCGCAGTTGTAACCAGGGATGTGGAGGCGGAAACCATAGTGATTGAAACCCCAGCAAAAGATGTAGGACATATAAACAAAGTTAAAAACCATATAACAGGGGAAAAAGTTTACCCATGGAGATATACGTTTGAGAGGGGAATGCCCTGGGAAGGAATGGGATATGATAAGTGGGTGAAAATGCAAGAGGGAAGTCAAAATGAGTAAAACACAACCAATGGTCAGCGTATTGATCCCCAGCTACAACCACGACAAATATTTAAAAGCAACCATAGAAAGCGTTCTCAACCAAACATTTACGGATTTTGAGCTGATTATTATAGACGATTGCTCCAGCGATGATTCGCGCCGTATCATAAGTTCATTTCAAGATAAAAGGATGCGCCATATTTTTTTTGATGAGAATAAGGGCGTTGTGAGAACGTTGAATACCCTTATAAAGGAAGCAAAGGGAAAGTACATAGCAGCCCTCGGATCCGATGATCTGTTTTACCCGGACAAGCTTGAAAAGCAAGTGAATTTATTAGAGGGCAACGACGACATTGCCGCGTGCTTTTCCTGGCCTCTGGTAATCGATGAGAATGGCGATTCAAAACCTGAATCAGAGGATTTTCCTATATATATTTTTGACGAGTCAAACCGCAGCCCGGGGAAATGGCTCAGAACGTTTTACGATGTGGGTAACCGTTTTTGCCACTCCAGCAGCTTGATACGGCGCAGCGTCTTCGATCATATCGGTCTTTATAAGACTGCCTTCAGGCAATTGCATGACTACGAATATTGGATCCGCATGCTAAACAACGGATATAAACTGCACGTCATTCCGGAGCGGCTACTTCAGTACCGACGCGTAAAAAACGCCAGTTCAATAAGCGCCGACACACAGGAAAATAATACGCGACTTCTGAATGAAATGTACTTTATAATGCAAAGCTTTTTTTCATCCATGACAAAGGAGCTTTTATTAGACGGTTTTGGCGATTTGATGACCCAGCCTCATGTTGAGACTGAAGAAGAGCTTATATGTGAAAAGTTCCAGGTGCTGCAGAAATGGACGGTGTGGGGAAACCACAACATATTTACCGACGTTAGCTTTATAGCACCCTATCTGAGAAATGAGGGGATACATGGGTGCCTTAAAGAAAAATATAAATTTTTGCTGGATGACTATTACAAAATGATGGGACAACCCTTTGTATGGTATCCTGTCAGCATTTATAAAACTCCCGAACATATTACACTTGAAGTCGAGCACAGCGCGCTAGGGCGGGAGTTAAATGATTTGTACGCGAGCAATGACGCGTTAAAGCGGGAGTTTGATGACTTGCACGCAA
Source organism: Eubacteriales bacterium (assembly GCA_031550915.1). Classification (GTDB taxonomy): domain Bacteria; phylum Bacillota; class Clostridia; order Christensenellales; family MGBC116941; genus JAVBOF01. The sequence goes on from JAVBOF010000001.1 coordinate 8,997, forward strand.
GCAATTACGCGCTAAAGCGGGAGTTTGATGATTTGTACGCGGGCAATTACGCGCTTAAAGCGAATTTAGAAGGGGTGTATAGATCTCATTCATGGAGGCTTACAAAACCTTTACGAGTCATTTCGCGGATATTCCATAAAAATAGAGGATAGAATATGATTAAAAACACAAACATGCTGGATTTTCCAGCATATAAAGATGGTTACGGTATGCTTGTCCCCCTGGAAGCGAAGGGCGTTATACCTTTTGAAATAAGGCGTGTTTATTATATTTATAAGGTCGAGAAAGATGTCAGAAGGGGGTTCCACGCCCATCTAGATCTCCACCAGGTGCTTATATGCGTTCACGGCAGTGTGAAAATACTTGTAAAGACACCATTTGAAGAAGAAACCGTGACATTGGACGACCCATGCGTTGGTTTATATATTGGCCCTATGGTTTGGAGGGAAATGTACGATTTTTCATCCGATGCCGTTTTGCTTGTACTGGCAAGCGAGCATTATACGGAATTGGATTATATTCGCGATTATAAAAAGTATGAGAAAGAAGCGATAACATATTTTAGTGATTCGGAGTAAACATTTTAAGTGAGGTATTTATTTGAACGTTCTCTACAAAGGTGTAAATACGTGGGGGATTAACAGCAGAATCATGACGCCGTTGTTTGAACGGCATATCATCGATGCATGTGTTTTTGTTTCCAGGACGCAAGATGACCTACCTGACCCGTGTGGTCATGAATTGATGGAAATATCCGCTGAGCTTGCCTGGGAAAACAGATATGAAGATCTGATAGATAGAAAGCTTTGGAACCCGTTACCCAGGTACGTACTGGAAGGAATGAAACAGTATGAGGCGAATTGCCTCTATTTAGCCAACCGCATCGGAAATTATGACGTTTACACGGTCTATGAAGCCAGGGAACAATACCTGTACCACTTGCAGTTTTGGAACCACATAATCGATACCAAGCAGATTGACGCGCTGGTCCTGCCATATTTCCCGCACTTAACGTGGGAATATGTAATTTACTGCCTATGCAGGATTAAGTCCATCCCAGTAATTGCCTTTAATGAAACACCTATAAAGAATCGATTCTCATATGGTACAACAATGGAGAAAATAGGAGATAATATCGAAGAGATTTTCTCCTCAGTGGAGGATGATGTTACCTTTGCAAACAGTTCTGAGGATTTGATCCAGTATTATAACTCCATAAGAAATAAAAAAACAACAGGGACTTTAAACCTAGATTTTATAGAGGAGCAACGAAAAAGTTCTGCCCAGGAGGCACACCGCTTTATCAATGAAAAAACACTTTCCTTATATGATAAAAAGTATAACGACTTAAAATATATCCTGGAAGACGTTCTAAAAGCAGATGATGCCTATAAAAATCATAGAGCGGCCGAATTGGATAAAATTTGTAGAGATTTTGAGACCGTTAGTTTCCATAGAGAAATATTCAAGAGATGTTTAAAAAAGTACAAGAGACAGGTCCAATCCGATTATTATGACAAAATGTCCCGTGCTCCTGAATATGGCCAAAAATATATTTATTTTGGGCTTCAAATGCAACCGGAGCTGACATCGCTTCCCAATGGTGGAGTATTTCATGACCAGCTATTATCCCTTGCAATCTTATCGCGCGCGGCTGAAGAGACTGGCGTTTATGTATATGTAAAAGAACATTTTGTCCAGATTAGCAGAGACAAGAAGTACTATGACACTATCGCAGCCATGCCAAATGTTATTTTAGTCCATTCAAACATCGATTCAATCAGTCTTATTGATGGAAGTATCGCGGTTTCTACACAGACCGGCAGCAATATCATCGAAGCCGCAATTCGAGGAAAGCCCTCCATCGTGTTTGGTGAAGTATATAACTGGAAAGGCCTTCCCGGGCTTACTAGGGGCAGCGATCATGCTAATGTAGCAGATGCTATCCGACAGATATTGACAGGTCGGATTGTAGTGCATGAGGCGGCGGTTAAACGTTATTTTATCGCTATTGATATGGGAACAGTAAGGAATCATGCATTTGATGTAGTTGAGGCGATGACCCCTCAAATTGAATCCGATATTAAGCAGATGCAGAAGCTGATTGCAGATTTTTTATTAGAATGCCAAAAAGGAGAATAATATGCGCCATGTGTTTTTCATTGCAGAAATAGGAATCAATCACAACGGAGATATTGCAATTGCCAAGAAGCTCGTAGACCATGCTGTTGAGAGCGGCTGCGACGCTGTAAAGTTCCAGAAACGCACGGTTGAGAAAGTTTATACTCCCGAATATCTCGACCAGCACCGCGAAAGCCCATGGGGAACCACACAACGCGATCAGAAAAATGGACTGGAATTTGGAAGAACACAATACAATGAAATAGATAACTACTGCAAATCCAAAGGAATTGCTTGGTTTGCGTCCGCGTGGGATACGGAAGCACAGATGTTTTTGCGGCAATACGATTTGCCATACAATAAAATCGCCTCCGCCATGCTGGCGAATTTGGATTTTCTTGAAATGGTGGCATCTGAGAAGAAGCATACTTTTATAGCAACGGGAATGAGTACTTATGAAGAGATTGATAGGGCTGTAGAGGTGTTTAGACGCAATTTCTGCCCATTTGAACTGATGCACTGCAATAGTACCTATCCCATGGAGAACGAGGACGCGAATCTCTCACTGATTCCAGCGCTAAAAGAGAGATATGGATGCGATGTCGGCTATAGTGGACACGAAACCGGGAGGGTGGTGTCCCTGGCGGCGGCTGTACTTGGAGCGACATCCATAGAAAGGCACATCACGCTGAATCGCGCGATGTATGGTTCCGACCAGGCGGCCTCTTTGCATGTGTCAGACTTGAAAAGGCTGCTTTCCGATATTAGAACGGTGGAGGCCGCAATGGGAAACGGAGAAAAGATTTTATCTGAAGCCGAGTCAATTGTCCGGCAGAAACTGCGTAATAGTTAGGTTCAAAAGAATGATTAAATTAATTGCCTGCGATATCGATGGTGTTTTGACCGATGGAAAAATCTATATCAGTAATCAAGGGGAAAGCAAATGCCTATGTTTTAAAGATATGGACGCGGTGTCCGAATTAAAGGCGTTGGGCTTTGGATTTGCTTTGATTACCGGCGAGGATGATTTCTTTGCCCATAAGGCGCGGGAAAGATTCGAGCCGGACATATTTGTATCCGCTTGTAAGGACAAAAGTGCCGCAATACAGAAAATAGCGGATCAAGAAGGGTTTTCACTGGATGAAATCTGCTATATAGGTGACGGGAAATATGATGTGGAGACTCTTGCCATCGTTGGATTGGGTCTTTGCCCGTCGAACGCAATTGATAGCGCCCGTGAAAACGCGGATTGCATACTACACAGCGCGGGAGGAGAAGGCTGCCTTTATGAGGCAGTGCAGCTTATTTCCAGGCATTGCAAAAATAATCATCCAACATAATGCAGGAAAGCTTTGTAAATTGGGCGGGAGGATTATATTATGAACGTTGCTTTGATTCCTGTACGCGGAGGCAGTAAATCCATTTTAAAAAAGAATATAAAGCCGCTATTCGGGAAGCCGCTTGTATATTGGACGGTGAAAGCGGCCTGCGAGTCCATCAACATCGATCGGGTTTTTGTATCTACTGATGATGACGAAATTCGAATGGTTGTAGAGACTTTCGGGTTTGACAAGGTTACCGTTGTGGGCAGGAGCCCTGAAACGGCAACGGATACAGCGTCAACCGAATCTGTGATGATGGAGTTTGCCCAGCAGCAAGATTTTGACCAGATAGTGTTGTTACAAGCCACATCCCCTCTCACTACGGCAAAGGATATAGACATGGGTTTTGCCCTCATGGCTCGACCCGATACGGACAGCGTAGCTTCCGTCGTTCGCATAAAGCGCTTCTTTTGGGACGTTGACGAATGCGGTTGCGGCCGATCTCTAAATTATGATTATAGAAGTAGGCCCAGAAGGCAGGACTTCCCGGGAATCCTTACGGAGAATGGGGCGATTTATATCACAAAAAAGAAAGATCTGCTACAAAACCAGAACAGGATTGGCGGACGAATCAGGCTGCTGGAAATGCGGGCGGAAACCTATTTCGAAATAGACGAACCGGATGACTTTGTTATTATTGAATCCCTTATGAGAAACATAGTCGATCATTACCACCTGTGAGGCATAGGAACATCGGAATTCGTAAGGGCAAGGTGATACCACTAGAATCTGGAATGGTAAGGTAGACAAAGACGTGTTGATGGTGAAGTAGATATCCTGTATAGAATTAGAGCGTATCCAAATGTTGGTGTTTTTCCTCAGGCGAAGACAAGAACAAAATCAATATTATCTCCGGTGCCGCCACTCATAGTGCGTTTAACTGATATGCAACTGGGCAGGAATGCATGGTCATATTGCATTCCTGCATTGTTTTCTGTTGCAGGTAGAACCAGTGCTCACCGATTTTTGAGCACCCATAGCATTACATCCGATAGTCCTTGCTCGTCGATTGTTCTTTGTACTGTGTCCGCAACTCGCCATATATCATTAAAGCAGGAAGTGTCGGCGTTGTTAGCGAAATGGGGATTGTCACTTAGCAGCAGAGCTGTGTTCATCAAATCCACAAAACCATTACCGAAGCACCACTTTGCCAAAGGATCGAAGCCCATACCCCAAACTTTGCATAGGGAGGATTCTGAAAATACATGTAGATGTAACGGTGGAATCATGTACTTGTAGTTGATGGAAAGACACGCCATATTCATCACCCTCGTAAGGGAGGGCGCTCGCGGAACCTCCACCGCCAGCAGCGCACCCGGCTTCATATGGCTATGCAACGTTTGCAGCCATAGACATGGGTCTTCCACATGCTCTAGGATATTGAGTAACGACACAACATCCGCCTCTCGAAGTGCAGATACGATAGACGCGTCCAGCTGCATCATATCAAGAAAGGCAGCTTTGACATTCAAACCGCGCTCCACAGCAAAGCGTACCTCCTCCTGATCTGCATCGAAGCCTAAAGTGCGCCATCCCAAGGCAGCAGCTTCCATTAGTAGCTCACCAGTGGCACACCCCAAGTCCAACCAGAGTCCTGCCTCATTTCTTTCGGCTGCCTGATTGATAAATGCAGCCTTAGGCGCTGCTATGACAGCACATCGCTGTCTAAAGGCCGTCTCGCTGATATATAGGGCCTTCTGCTCGCTGCTTTTCTCATAGATTGCATATAAATCCGCCGGATATTCCTGCAAATATACATGACCACAGTTGCCGCACTCTCTGTAAGCAAAACCATTAATCGAAGCTATAGGTACATACAAAGTCGATCTACACACTGGACAGGTATCTACGATCACGCTCTCCAGTTTAGCCATGCGCTCACATAGTGCCGCATATCGATGACCGGCTTCCCGTAGATACCGGAGATCCCGTCCAAGTTCTAAAAAATTAATCGGTTTCCCATATTTTACAATCATTCATGTGCTCCTCTACCAGTTAGTGTCTGCGCCTTATCGATCCACTTATATTATAACATAACATTTCAAATACTTAATCGTGGTTTCCATGGAATAAACATAGGCCGCATCTAAAATTTGGCAATTAAACACGATCAGACGGTTTTCGACGTGTATACAAATCGACCATCAATAGAGGTGCTTTCGAGCAAACAAAGCCATTTAATCACAAGCGGGCATCGGCTTATAAATCTACATGGTAAGCCAGAATATAAAAAGATCATCTCAGATAGGCTTGAATCATTAAATCAAAGGATGTTGGAATACATGGCCATGCTAAAGGCTTTCATTTATAGGTCTTGAATGGTGTATCAAAGGTGTGTTCCAATTCCAAGGTTAACGTAATGTATTTTATTAAGAGGACTGAACAATGGATAGTGCTAGAACTAATAACATGGGGTGGTATTCTATTCCTTTGTTTCCGCAGCGACTCCTTGCTTGCCGTACTGGGCACACACCTCACGCGCATCGCCTACCATGCGCAAATTGCCCTTCTCCAGCCACATTGCGTGTTTGCACAGGCGCTCTATGTCTCTGCTGGAGTGGGATACTAGCAGAACGGTAGTGCCACCTTTCATCATTTCATCAATGCGGGCCTCGCACTTTTGCTTGAATAAAAAATCACCTACGCCCAATATTTCATCCACTATAAGTATTTCCGGGCGGGTAATTGTGGCAACGGCAAAGGCTACACGGGCAACCATTCCGGAAGAAAAGTTTTTTAGCGGTACATCCATGAAATCATGCATTTCTGAAAAATCCACTATCTCATCGTAGTGCTGCTTAATATACTGTTTGGAAAAGCCCAATACCGCACCGTTAAGGTAAACGTTTTCCTTCGCGGTCAATTCCAGGTCAAAACCAGCCCCCAATTCTATTAAAGGGGCGATGGTGCCCCTCGCCGTTACAGTCCCAATAGTTGGTTTGAGTATGCCGGATACAAGCTTTAAAAGGGTGCTTTTACCGGAACCGTTCAGCCCCACAATGCCGAAAACATCGCCCTTCTCCACTTTAACCGACACGTCATTTAGAGCCACAAACGCTTCACGGTCTATTTTCTGACGCCTTATGACCCGTATAAAATATTCTTTTAAGTTTTCTAGTTTTTCTCGCTGCAAGTTAAAGTGCATTGATACGTTTTGCAGTTCCACGGCATATTCCAAAACCAATTCTCCGTTTCTATATATATAGTATAAAGCTATCCTGCCGGCGCTTGAAGAACAACAATCCCACGCCCAAAAACAGCAATGAAAAAACAATACATATAGCGTTCGTCTGTAAATCCGGCACTGTGCCGTACATTACCAGCTGCCGGAAATAATCCGCATAATAATATAGAGGGTTTACCTTTACGACTGCCATTACTATTTTGGGCAAAATATCAACCGGGTAGATAATGGGGGTCATATAAAACCATGCAGTCACAAAAACACCATACAAATTCGTGGTATCCCTAAAGTAAACATTTAGAGTTGACAAT
>JAVBOF010000151.1:0-9942 GCA_031550915.1 Eubacteriales bacterium
GAGCCGGTTCCCTGCGGATATGCTTACTGAAAGCGCTAAAAAAGGAATTATTCCTGAAGGTCCAGTGCAGAAGTTCGGCAATATCGTTGCGCCTGGGCCAATTATGATGGTCATACTATACGATCCTAAACGAAGGGCTCCCGCTTCAGTAGGTGACGAACTCGGGATAATGAGCCTGGGATTTATGCTGGAAAACATATGGCTTCAAGCTGCGGCGGAAGGTTTAGCTTTCCAGATTATCAGTGCATATGGAAAACCAAAGGCAGAAAAAACGCTTAAGGAAATGCTGAACGTACCTGAACATTTGAAGGTGGTTTTTGCTTGCAGGATTGGTTACTATGAAAGCGCGGAAGAACTCCCGATAAGGGTCAGAAGGAATGTAAGCGATTTTACTCACGTCAACGTATACGGAAAGCATTTTTAATCCGGTTGAAAAGCCACAAACCTTATAATAAACGCCCCGCTATAATATAATATGCGGGGCGTAAAATGCTAACAAGATATTTTCCAATACTTATCATTCGACTTTCTGATACTTTGAATAGTCGTCGAACAGCTTACTTTTTTCGGAAACCGTAAAGTGCATCGCATCGCTCGTATGGCTGAAAAAAGCGCCCCAATAAAATCCGTTGGGCCGAAATGCTATCTCATAATACATATAGTTTAAAAGGGTATTCGGAACGGCCCTGCCCGTTGAAGGCGGGTTCCCGTTATATTCAAAATTATACGTGTATATACCATTCTTTTCCGACTTTCCTAAATAATTCACCTTATCTATCGCCGCAAGGATTATCTTGCGGTTTGCGATATCGTTGTTATGCGGTTTTATATCCGCGTTGATATCCACGGCAGTCCCAAAGCTATGATGGCTCAAATTGTTTGTGCCTGAAACCATGCGCGGCACAAAAGCGCCGTTGGTTTTGCCGCTGGGGCAAAGGCTTGCAAGGCTGCCTGTGAGCACCTTTCCGTTTTTATATTTAACGCTTATACGATCACGCCTGATTATATCGAAGGCCTTTTTAAAAGCGGGCGCGGCCTTCTTATTGACCCATACGCTATTGTTCTTTAAAAAAACTACCCTTACGATGTTTTTTGAAGACCAGTTGTTATATACCTTAATATCCCTTCGATTCGTGGATATCTTTTTGAAATAGAATCTGTAGGAGCTGTCCTTGAAGTAATCCTGCAGATCCGGCAAAACAGGCACGCGTATTTTCGTATAAACCGATACGACCGTGAAATATGTGTCACTGGCTATCTTTTGGCCGTTCGCCGTTGTAACGATTATCTGCAAACGCTTTCTGCCAATTTTCAGCTTTTCAAACATTACCAGTTTGGATATTGCGGAAAGGCCTTGTTCCGTCACGGCATCATCGGCAGAAAACGACTGCTTAGCACCGATCTCTTTTTTTCCCGCGCTGTTATATACTTTTACTTCGATTTTTGTGATCGGGTAATTGGAAACAACTATACCGCTCAACGGATATACACTGGAGGGATATATATTTGACGGCGGTACATAGCTTTGCAGCTTGATATTTAGCTCCTCCTGCGGCATGCTTGTATCGGACGCCTCTGCAGCAAAGGCAAAGGAAGTCTGAGCAAAAACAAGGACAAAAATCCAAATGATCAATATGAAAGCAGATACTGGTCTTTTAACGTTTTTTTTGCACGTCATTATAGATACCTCAAAAATATATTAATAACTAATGCTAACAATGATAGAGTGAAAAAGCAATAATAAATAAATCAAACTGGAACTCGCAAAGCAAATATGCATTTTAAGCCGGCAAACTTTGTTACCATAATAATCTATTTATCCTCAACGCTTGCCTCAACTTTTGCGATCCTGTCGGTTACCAGCTTTTCCGAAAGGTATACCTGTCCGCATTTTGGGCATCTTGGCACGTCGGAATGCAGCTCATGCCCAAGGTAAGCAAACTTCGCGCTTATAATTTCCAATTCTATATTGCATTTCAAACAAATCACTTCGTTCATTTTCATTTACCTAAAATTTAGCTTTAATCAATACGCTTGAATTCTTCAAGTATCTCCATCCTGTGGGAATAGGCGTTGAGCAATTTAAAGCCTCCGACTATCTCTTCATATTCCACCCAGTAAGTTATAATGCCCTGCTTAAGGTGACCGGCAATCCGATTGCGGTCTTTATCCAAAACCTTGCTTCCGGTTACTTCACAATGCCGAATGACCTCATATACCTCTTCTTCCAAGATCAAAGACGAGTTGAGTTTCTCGATCAGACCGTCTTCAATAAAAAGATTCCAAGGTGCTCCGTTATCTTTGGCCTTTGAATTTCTCTCGCCAAAAAAATGCTCCAGTACAAGGCGTTTGGTGTCTTGCCGGTTTTTTCTGCGCTCGCCGAGTGAAGGTGGCCTGTAGTTTTCCTTATCCATATCAAAAACGATATCAAGCAGATGATAACATTTCTTGTTTCTCCAGGTAAATGTATCGCGGCAGTTTGTGCAGTAGTTTATATAATCGTTACCGCTGGCATGTATCCTGTTGTTTATCATTATCCCGGCAAGCGGTGCGTTCGTACCGATCATATGCCCGCCCCAGCCACAGCACTGGGCTGTTTCGCCGGAAAAAGGCAGCTCATCTATAACGATACCGGTCTTATTGATGATATCCCTAACGCTTTTTTGCATTGATGGGAAATCACTGCTGGAACATGGGTCAAAGACGCTGATTTTTTTATGTTTTTCTGAAACTCCACCCAGTGGGAAGCCATGTTCGTTTATTATCTCATATATTGATATCGAATCGATTTCCGGAAGATATTTCGTTATCTGCTGCATGCAAGTCGGACATGCAAATATCATTTTTGGTTTGCCGAGATTTTCCCATTGCGCCTTAATGCCCTCTATCGTAGCGCTATTGAGACTCCCGTCTCCGCCCCAATCCGCTGGCGCGCCGCAGCAGGAAAGCATTATAGCCGTATCACTTTGCTTTTCTAAAAGATATCCATATGATCTTAACACATATTCGGGGTCGGATGCACCAAGCTGACAACCGGGGAAAAACAGATACGCCGATGTGGTTTTTCCAGGCGCGGCTTTTATTAGGGCCGCATCCGTATTGCTGAAATTCATATCGCGGATAAAGAAGTCGTTGAATGCAGGTGGATAGGCTTTATCCTGTGATTTGAAATGCCGGAAATCGTACGACATCTGCCCAATATCGATACCCTTGGGGCAAACCTTTCCACATAGACCGCAAAGATTACATGAGGAAATAAACCTTGTTGTGCTTTGCTTTGATACGCTGTTGCGAGTATGCAAAGACGTAAAGTCTTCACCGGCTAAAAAACGCGGTTTCTTTTCAAAATAATCGAAGAGCTCGCATGCCTCGCGGCAAAGCGTACAGTCACATTTCAAACAACGCCCCGCCTCGGATTTGGCTTCTTCTTCGTCATATCCGTTACCACCCATCGGCAAGACTGCAGCTGCTGGATGTACTTTTACCATATCCTTGGTTATAACGCTCTCTTTTAACATAAAGGATTCGGGGATACCGTCCATCAAACCCGTTTTCAGATATTTTTCAATAGAATGGAATGCGACCGTAGATTGTGCGATATCCTGTATTGGACTTGTTCCGAGGATGTTTCCGCCGACAAAAACACCATCGCGTCTTGTCCCAAAGCTGTCTTTATCATATCCTTCCATCAAAAGAAAATCGTTCCCGCCTAATCCTGTTGCGATATAAGCGGCGTCAAATTCTATCTCATCCAGTGAATTTATTTCGTGGCCGAGCACCAGCTTATATTTGGCAAACTGCATCTGCTCCTTTATGTCCCGAATAAATATTTCGGGATCCAAAAGACTATGTAAACGCCCTCCGATTTTGGAATCCTTTTCGTAGACAGTTACATCATAGTTCTTGTTACCCAGCTTCAAGGCGCATGTCAGCCCGGCCAGCCCCGCACCTATGACAACTACGCGCTTGCTCCTCATTGGCAAATTATATTTTGCAGGAGTTTTATCCAGGGTGAACGATACGCAAGCCTGCTCCAAAAGCCTCATGTTAATGGGATCATCCTCATCCACCCGCACACATTTGCCTTTACAAGGTTCATCGCAAAGCTCAGATACGATAGCGGGGAAGATCGCCTGGTTTCGGTACAACTTGTAGGCGGATACAAAATTACCCGCTTGCAGATGATCCATAATGGCGGGTATATCCAGATTAATTGGACATGCACAGGCGCAAGGGGGCTTTTTCCCCATCAAACAATCCTGTGCATAATTTTCATATTCGTTCTTATTCATGCGTGCCATAAAATTAGGTGGGGAAACGGTATTCGCAGCCACCGGGGCGGCAAATTCCGTTTCCCTGTTGCCTAAATACTCCTTTTAGGAGAATTTTATTTATTGCCCATATGCCTCTCGTTTACATCGGCGGGAACGGGGTGCGCATCAAGATAATCGATCTCTTCGTAGAAATCGCCGCCAAGATAGTATTTATCCGGCTTTAATTCCTTGCCCTGCGCTTTTGCATCCAATGCGGCTTTTATCTTTTCCGGTTTAGCAGGCAATTCATAGATGCGCACACCAACAGCGTTGTTTATTGCATTTAACACGGCCGCATGTCCTGAGCTTTGGAAGTTTTCGGAGCATCCGGCAGACCCGTGAGGGCCGTTTTCCCTGTAACTCTCGTGCCAATGGAGCTCAACATCATCCGGCATTTCAAGACATTCAAGAATTCCAGCTCCAATTAGATTATCGTGTTTTTTTACATCGCTATAATCTTCTTTTAGGGCGAAACCTATCGAATGAGATATACCGCCGTATGCCTGGCCCTCAACGCCCAGCTTGTTGCCAATCTTTCCGACGTCGGCGACACTGACTATTTTGTTGACCTTGGTTTTTCCGGTCGCGACTTCAACTTGAACTTCCGCGAGGAACAGATTATACATGAAGATCGGGAACACCTTGCCCAAAGCGGTGTTTGTATCAAGTTCATGCACGCCGCTCTGCTCTGTAGAGGTAGAGCCCTCATACCTTGTAGGTATTCCTTCGGCAACCATCTCCGCATACGTGCGGTAGGTGCCGTCCGGCTTTCTCATGGCGTCCATAAGCTGTCTTGCAGCGTCCAAGGTTGCGTTTCCTACACGTACGTGCTGGCGGCTTCCTCCGGAGATACCGGTGTTCGGACAGTACTTTGTGTCGTTGATATCTACCCGTATCTTTTCCAAAGGTACGTTCATAGGCCTCAAAGCGGTATATGTATGCAAGAGGGCGCCCGCTTCCGCATGCTGGCCTACATCCTCCCAGGTATTATTGGCAACAAATATATCGCCTTCGATCAACTCAAGAGCAATGAGAGCGCTGTCGATCGGGTCTCCGACTACGTATCCGCCCCAGGATATGCCGACACCGTGCTTTATTTCATCAGTACTGTTTGCTTTTGCGCGTTTTACGGCATCCTCATATTTTGGCTTGAGCATATCCATCATAGCAGCCATAGGATATTCGTTATATTCCACGCCGGTCTGATTGAGCTCGCCCTGTCGTGAAACGTTTTTATAGCGGAATTCAAACGGATCCATGCCGAGTTTTTCTGCCATCATATCCATAACTGCTTCGGAGGATGTGAATACCTGCGGCGATGAGAACGCGCGGTAAGTCGTGCCGTAGCCGATATTGGAATAGGCGGCGTTTGCCATACCCATAATATTTGGAATAGTGTATGGGAAGCCCATGAACACATGTGTTTTTGTAAGAAGCGAGGCCTGGAACTTGCTGTATGCACCGGAATCATAACACATATGATATTCCATTGCCTGCAGCTTTCCGTTTTCATCCGCGCCAATACGCACGTTTGCATGGGAGGGAGTCCTTTTTCCGGTCATATGCTGGTGTTCGGCATAGGTTAAAGTCATGTTTACCGGCTTTTTCAATGCAAGTGTGCTGGCGGCAAGAAGCGCCGGCAAAAGAGGGGAGACGGAATAACCGAATGAGCCGCCGGTTTCGTTTTCTATCATACGTATTTTTTCCACCGGATAGCCTACGCCTTCCGCGATGATACCCTGTTGAAAATAGAGAAACTGGCTCTTGTACTGTATCGTCAATACGTCGTCTTCGCCCATATAAGCCTGGCCGCAATCCGGCTCTATTGGAAGGTGTGGCTCACGGGACGAGAAAAAGCTTCCTTCAACTACATGCGGAAGGTTAGGGAAGACGTTTCTTGTATCCTCACCCTTGTGCTTCGGCCACTTCATATATATATTGGGAACGCCTTCGTGGATCTCTATTGAATCCGGAAGTATCGCTTCCAGCTGTGTATCGTATTCCGGCAGCGGCTCCAGATCTACCTTTACTACCTTCGCCGCCGCGCGGGCGTGCTCCTCGGTATCAGCGGCAACAATAGCGACAATATCCCCATATTTATATATTTTCTTATCACAGATTATAGGACGGTCGTGACCTGTGGCAAGACCTCTGGGATGGCCAAGCGATATCGCTATCCTGTTGGAACCCTTTATATCCTTTGCGGTTATAACCCTTTCGACCCCAGGCATTTTAAGCGCTTCGGAATAGTCTATATTTAATATTTTCGCATGTTTTGCATCCGGCAAAACGGGGGCAAGCATCAAGGTGTCTTTAGGCATCTGGAATTTAATATCATCGCCGTAATTCGCTAAGCCACAAACCCTCGCTATGCCGCTTTCCCTTCTAGGGAAGGCTGTTCCATATGCGTTTCCATCTGCAGGAAGCTTATAGGTGATATCCTCGATCGTACATTCGCCTCTCATAACCTTCGCGGCAGCCATAACGGCGTCGATAAGGGGGACATAACCTGTACAACGGCAAAGGTTCCTATGCTTTTGGAACCAGGCGCGCACTTCATCCCTCGTTGGATTGATGTTTTCATCCAGAAGGGCTTTTGCTGAGACTATAAAGCCTGGTGTACAAAAACCGCACTGTATTCCGCCATATGTGTTCCACGCTACCTGCAGCGGATGCAGATTGTTTGGAGTGCCAACGCCTTCGATGGTAGTTATCTTAGAGAAATCCTCTACAGACTTCATCTTTTTGACGCATGCGCGTATGACGCTGCCGTTAAGAATAACGGAACAAGCGCCGCACTGGCCTGCATGACAGCCGATCTTGACTCCTGTCAGGCCCAATCGTCTAAGAACTACCGCAAGATTATCCTTTTCCGGATCACAGGTAACCATGCGGTTTGCTCCATTAATGTTTAGCCAATACTTTCTTAACCCCATTATCAAATACCGCCTTTCAAAATTTTTGAAGTATATATTCATAAATGTTTATTAAATCAGTCAGTAACCTTGTAAAATGATTATGCGTAATGGAATGTATAATAATAGAAGAATAGTAGCAAATCGACTGATAAAAGCCTGTGTAAACTTACATGTAGCGCAAGGGCAATAATTACGTAAAATAGTATACAATTATCAATAACGATATACAATTATACCATTGTATAATAATGTATGTCAATGAAATAATATTTTTAAAACATATAAATAAATTAACAAATATATTATTGCTGACAGATATAACACAAATAATATATCTTAATTGAAGCAAGAATATACCCACATGTTTGTCACGGATATTAATATTGGCACTGCGTCAACATTATTTTTTAGTGGATCCCGCGATGCTTTGAAAGTGGTATTAAAGGATAAAGGACAAACCTTCGTTTGTCCTTTATCCTTTATGAGGAGGAGAAAAATAAAATCTACCCGCCTATCAATGCACTTAAAACGTGGAGTTCATCGCCGTCTTTCAATATATGGTTTTTCGTTACAACGACATCTTCAAGTGCAAACAGCGCCTTAAGATCACCCAATAGGATGAGGTTGTTCTTTTGAAGGATATCCATATTGCCTTGTTGTTTTATATACAGGTTTATGGCATTGTTGACCGTACAGCCAAAGGGCAAAGTAACGATGCTTTTATTGCACTCGAAATACTTGCTGTATGGAAACCTAAAAACCAGCTCTACATTTATTTTCTTTAATTCGCCATCCATTCAAGATCAAGTTCCTTAACTAACTCTCTTGTCGGCCTGCCGTAAGTATCCCATCTGCGGACCTCGTAGAAACGGTCGATCATACCGCATACATCCGGTACGTTCATCGCTGCGCCGCCGGTCATACGCCTCTTTGTCATGCGCGTTGGCAACATATCGTCCTTGCGTGTTACACCGCATTTTATCTGATACAGCCTCTTCAGGTTGAAGATGCGTTCTCCTGTCTGCATAAATTCTTCCTTGGTAATAGCCCAGCCTGTAACATACTCAAACCACTCCAGCAGCCTATCCATGAAGTTATCGCCCAATCCGAACATCAGAAACTTGCAGCATGTCATTGAATCGCACATCGCCATTACATGCTGGTGGATGCAGCAAATGTCAACTTCCTTGTCGGAAGCGTCAAATCTATCGTAGCTGGTTGGTTCCATAAAACCAAAGCCGCCGGTACCTCCGCCCAGGGTCAGGTCGCTTGTCAGCGAATTCAAATGGCACGCACCCCTTGTGCTGGTTGCATACTGCAGTCCGGTCGCGTCGCTTGCCCTTGGGTCGTGCGCCGGCAATTCTAGCCCTTTAACATCGACGGACATTTCTACCGCTATACCGCCAAGTATCTGTCCGGCTCTCTTTGTACCCTCGGCAAGTATATCGCCGATATCGCGCCTATATGCTATTTTCTCCAAAAGATTTATCATATCGTCTATATTGCCCCAGCGGATCTCGTCGCCATTCGTCATCTGTTTTGTTATTACACCTTGTTCATATGCTTCCATAGCAAATGACAGGGCCGCGCCGCCGGATATGGTATCTATGCCATATCTGTTGCATAGTTCGTTTGCTTTCTGTATCTCTTCGATCTTATCGATCATACAATTGGAGCCCAACATTCCGATAGTCTCATATTCCGGCCCGCCTTGCTGTTCGCATGCAAACTTGCCTTCCGTTATCTCTACGGTTCTTCCGCATCCGATGACACACTGGCCACAAAAATATCTCTTTTTCAATATTGTCTGTTCCATATACTGTCCGGTTATCTCGCGGATATCAAACGAACCTTCAGCCCAGTTTTTTATAGGAAGATCGCCGCATTTTTCAACGCCTTCTACTCCGCCTGACGTTCCAAAGCGCCCCAAACCATCGTTCATATTGTCATGGATGACCTTAGCCCATTGCCTAGTAGTTTCCCTGACTTTATCCTCATTTACAACTGAGGGCCGCTTTGAGCCGAGTACAGAGATTGCCTTCAAATTTTTTGATCCCATTACTGCGCCCAATCCGCACCGCCCCACAGCTCTGCCTTCTACGCCGTCGTTCATTATCGCAGCAGTCTTAACAAGGTTTTCTCCCGCCTGCCCTATGGACAGTGTAACGATCTTATCACCGTAGATATCCTTCAATTTGTAATCCGTTTCAAAACTATCCATTCCCCAAAGCTCACCAGCTTCGTGGATTTCCACGTTGCCATCCGAAACATGCAGATACACCGGCGTTTTTGAAGCACCGTTAAATATAAGCCCGTCTACACCCGCGTGTTTTAGCTTCATGCCCCAGGTGCCTCCGCTGTTTCCTTCTCCAAGCATGTTTGTCAGCGGAGATTTAGCGGCTGCGTGATGTCTGCCAAAGTTTGGGAGCATCGTCCCTACAAACGGCCCCGTCATAATCGCCAATACATTTTCAGGGCCTAGGGGATCGGTATTTTCATCGGTCTCCTCGCAGACTATCTTTGCCGCAAGACCGCTGCCTCCGATATATTTCCTCAATACATCTTCTTCGATTATTTCTTTTTTTATTTCTTTGGTAGTCAAATTGACTCTAATGAAATTACCACAATAACCGTTTTGCATATTCTCTCCTAAGTAGCATAAAAGATTTGATATCGTTCAATGTTATTCCCACTTTTCGCCAATATCCCCT
>JAVBOF010000053.1:0-6496 GCA_031550915.1 Eubacteriales bacterium
AAGCTGGATATGGGCGTTGCGAGCGGCGTTGTGCCGGGCAAAGTGCGGGAGATACCGCAAGAACGTGATTGAGTAGGAGTGATGGGCTTGCCTTTTGCCTGTAAAAGTAT
This sequence comes from Eubacteriales bacterium, assembly GCA_031550915.1. Lineage (GTDB taxonomy): Bacteria > Bacillota > Clostridia > Christensenellales > MGBC116941 > JAVBOF01. Next base: position 111 of record JAVBOF010000053.1, read on the forward strand.
AGTTGGGCTGGATATAGGTATCCAGCAAACAAAAATAGTCCAGATGGGTAAGAACCTTGAGGTGTTGAAATGGTCTATAATGAAAACGCCGGAAGGCTGTTTTTCGGCGGGCAGTTTTAAAGCCAACAAGAGGATTACTGAAATAATAAACGCTATGCTCCGCTCTGCCGGTATAAAAAAAAGGCAGACCGCGTTCGTTATCAATAGCCCGCGTATAGGCATAAAAAGGCTTCGTATGCCAAAACTGGAAGGCGATATGCTGCTTCAGAACATAGATTACGAACTATCCGAATATAAGCCTGCGGATGGCGAGAGTTATATGCTGGATTATAAAATATACAGCCAGGATGATACCAACGCGACATGCGATATACTTTCTGTAATACTGCCGGAAAGCTTACAAAAAGAGTGTGTCGATATTTTAGAAGATACGCCGCTGGATGCGAGATATATAGATGTTCCGGCCAACACTTACTCAAAGCTGCTATCATTCGTTTCCGGGACGAAGGAACAGGAGTTGCCAGGAGAGGTATGCGTAGTCGATATTGGCGCGACTACTCAAATGTTTATTTTTAGCAATTGTGAATACCGCATGCACAGGAACGTGATGATGGGAACAGTGACGCTATCGGAAATGCTTGCGTCACACCCCCAGTATATAGGCAAAAACGGAGAAATCATCCTGGATATGCATAACAGGCCGGAAGAAGACTTTGATATTTTTGACAGGGCGGCGGAATATATATTTGACCTCATAAACGAGATAAATAAGTTTTTCCAGTATATGCGTACTAAGCGCTCCGGCTCCTATGTAGACAAGATATATATAACTGGAGGGCTAACGACGGTCGAAGGCCTTTGCCAAAATATCCAGCTTAGTACGGGAGTAAGCACGGAAAAGCTCTCAGAATTCGTGTTTGGCGAAAACTGTGATAAGGTGATGGATCTGTTTATGCCAGCCATATCATCGACTATTAGGGAGGAGAAATGATGAAAAAAGATATTAACCTTCTCCCTATTAAAAAAAGAAATAACAGCCTTTATAACCGGATATATGTTTTAGTTTTATGCATACTCATAATAGCTCTGGCCTCGTATATTTTTATCTATCTGCCTTCAAAAAACATTGCGGTGCTAGAGCAGAAATATAACGAGATCAACCTCAGCGCAACCAAGGATATACGCAAGGATCTTGAATCAACAAAAAAAGAGATTGAAGTATATAAATCTTTCACATCCACCGGGGCAAGGGGGATAAGCACAAGTGAGATGCTGAATAAGCTGAAGGAGCTGGCTCCGGTTGGAGTTAAGGCATATTCGCTGGAAAGTAACGAGGATATATTGCGAATGCAATGCAGCTGCGCCAATCTTGTCCAAGTTGCGGGTTTTCAGGCAAGCCTGAGGGATAGTAAGCTTTTTGCAGATGTTTTGCTGACAAACGTTACATCGGTAAGCGGAGGGTACGAATTTGAAGTAATATGTAAATATGACATAACATCGGAAATAAGCCCGGAAAGCGGCACAGTATTAAAGCAGAGTTCAGGCGGCGGCGCGGCTATACCGACGCTTATGCCTACGCAAACCCCGTTGCAGTCTTCAATACAGTCCCCGGGAGCGACGCCGGTTCCAGGAGCTACACCTGCGCAGGATACAAATTCCGAAAAAGTGGATGAAAATGGCGCCAGCCCACAGCCCGCACCCACACCGGAGGTGGCGAGATGAAACTTAAAAGAAGCGAAAAGATCTTAATAGCAGTGCTTGCGATAATAATTATAGTGGCGTTGTATACCAAGGTAGTCTTCGAGCCGCAGAACTTACGGCGGGCTGAGTTAAACGAACAGATTGCGACGGCCAACGAAACGATAGTGCAGCAGCAAAAGCTCAACGACGAGCTCAAAAACGCTAATGATGAGTTGGAGAAGCTGAAGAGCATGTCCAAGTTTAAAAGCGGTAAGATGCTGTATGACGAACCAGGCGCATTGATCTTTATTGGTGAAGTATTGCAGGGTACCAATACCAAGCCTTCTATACGTATTTCCGAAGAATCCGAAGTTGAGGGCAAGAAGATGAAATCCTTCGATATTGATTTCAGTACCAGCTATACAAACTTTGTCGCTATTGTCGACAGGATAGAAAAAAGCACAACCCCGTGCCGTATCGCGTCAGTCAAAATAGCGGCATTGGGCGGCGATACAACTATCGCGAAGCCGCTTCATTGCTCTATGGTACTGGAATTCTTTTATACCGAGGTCGCACCTACAGTTGATTTCAAAGGTGTTTTTGGGGTGGAAGAACTATTTTGATAGTTTAAAAAGCGCTATGCGGGAAAAATAAATAGGCATAAGATACTTTTTGTGATAAAATATATGGATTGAAAAATGTTGAACAACAGAATAAAACGCGTCCGGGAGATTACCGGAGATGGAGTTTCCCTAATCAGTAACAAAGCGGATATATTTTATTTAAGTGGCTTCACAGGGTCAAGTGCACTGCTATTGATTGGCGAAAAGGATAAATATATCATAAGTGATTTTAGATACAGGGAACAGATCGCTGAACAATGTGAGGAATATGAGTTTGTACTTCAAAGAAGTGGGGAAACACTTTACGAGACGGCTGCAAAGCTGATAAAAAAGCAGTTTGTAAGCAAAAGCATATTCTTTGAAGAAGCTGCTGTCCATTATTCCGATTACATGGAGCTTCTGGACTCCGGCTTATTAAGGCCTATTCCATTTGGGAAAAGGATAGGAATGCTGCGGGCAAGGAAGGACGAAGCTGAGCTTACAGCAATTAGGGAATCCGCGAGGATCGCTGATGCGGTTGCCGTAGGTATTGTCAAAGAGATCGTTCCCGGCGTAACGGAGGAATATCTGGCAAAGCGTGTAAACATAATGATGCTTGAGATGGGTGCAGATAAGCTATCCTTCGATACTATTATTGCTTTTGGCCCAAACGCCGCCAAACCCCATCATATGCCAAGTAAAGCAAAATTAGGAGAGCACGGCTTCGTTGTTTTAGATATGGGTTGTGTAGCAGGCGGTTACTGTTCGGATATTACGCGGACATATTGTCTGGGAAAGCCGGATGACGAACAAATAGATGTGTATAATGTCGTATTAGAGGCACAGTCTGCTGCACTAAATGGCATTGAACCGGGAATGACCGGGAAAGAAGCGGACGCAATAGCCAGGGATGTAATTAAAAAGAATGGATTTGAAGGCTATTTTGGACATGGATTGGGACACGGTGTTGGAATAGAAGTACATGAAAACCCACGGTTAAACGAGACCTCTGAGCATGTATTGGAAGAGGGTATGGTATTCTCAATTGAACCAGGGGTATATTTACCGGGTAAATGCGGTGTACGCATAGAAGATTTGTGTATTATGGGACGCGATGGGGTGGAGACGCTTTACAAGGCGCCCAAGGATATAAAGTTAAATCAATCATAATTTGGAGGGAATATATGATATCTGCAGGTGAATTCAGAAAGGGAATAACGATCGACATCGACGGACAGGTATGGACGATCGTAGATTTTCAGCATGTTAAGCCGGGTAAAGGCGCGGCATTCGTGCGGACCAAGCTGAAGAATATTATTTCAGGAGCGACTTTGGAAAGGACCTTCAATCCGACAGAAAAGTTTCCTAAAGCGCATGTTGAAACAAAGGATATGCAATATCTGTATCCCGACGGAGATCTATATTATTTTATGGATAACGAAACATATGAGCAGCTTCCGTTGAACAAGGTGCAGGTAGAAGAAGCTCTGTTATATATGAAAGAAAACATGAACGTGACTATAAAGTTTTATAAGGGCGAAGCTTTTTCGGTCGAACCGCCGAATTTTGTTGAGCTGCAAATAGTTGAAACGGATCCCGGTTTCAAAGGAGATACGGCAACTGCCGGAAATAAGCCTGCCAAACTGGAAACAGGCGCGAAAATAATGGTGCCACTTTTCATAAATGAGGGTGAAACTATACGTGTAGATACGCGCAACGGAACGTATATGGAGCGTGCGTAGTATACGCTTTGTAATAGAAAAGAATATCAGCTAGTAGAATTATGAAAACCCGATATTAAATTTGGAGGTCATAGCATGAGTTATTTGAATGAAAGAGTATCCTATCTTAAAGGCCTTATTGAAGGGCTAGAGCTTAAAGACGATACAAAAGAAGGAAAAGTCATTCTGAGTATTGTTGATGTACTTGAAGACATTGTAGATTCTGTGAATGATATCGAAGAAGCGCAGAATGAAACCAATGAATATATCGAGAGCATAGATGAATTGCTCGATACCATAGAAGAAGATCTCTATGGTGACGAATATGGCGACGAAGATATATATGACGAGCAGGATATAGACGAGGAGTTCATATTTGACGAAGACGAAGAATATGAAGACGATTATGACGATGAATATGCGGACGAAGGCTTCGTAGAATATAAATGCAACCATTGCGGAGCAATAGTATCGTTTGATGCCGATACCTTGGCAAGCGGCGAGCAGCGTATCTGCCCCAAATGCAATATGGTTATCGACGAAGAGGATGCCGAGGTCTAAATAAAAGCCTTTTTAAGCCAGTGTCCGGCGTATCTGGACACTGGCAGGGCATAATTTAAAAAAATTTAGACAATTATGATATTAACATATATAATTGGTCTATACTAAAGCGGTGTACTATCTAGAATTTTTGTCGGGAGCTGTTGGTTTGGTTACATTTTCAAAAAAGACCACCGTTAGCCTAAAAAGTAGATTTGGAAATGATCCTGAATTTGCGAAATGGCTGGCAGGGGAAGAAGGAATCGAATATATAAAGGATTCCCTGGGAGTAGATTTAGTCAGGGATATGGCCGATGTTGCTCAGAGTGACAGGCCCGGCTTGGATATTGTCTTTAAGATCGATAACTTTATGGAAAAGGCTGTTGTTGAATGCCAATACGGCAGGACAGACCAGATACATCTCAGCAAATTGCTTTCAGATGCGCTGATTCATCAGGCTAAATACGCCATATGGATAGCTGAAGAGATACACCCAGAACATAAAAATTCTATCGACTGGCTCAATAAGAATACTAACGATAAAGTAAACCTGTATGTTTTTAAGGCGCTTATCGAAAAGATAGGCGATTCTAAGGAATCCTTTTCGCTCATCCCCATATGTGCTCCGGATGAAATAGCAAAGATGGGAATGTCGGGCTCCAAGGAACAGACAGAGCTGGAAATAGCGCAACTCAATTTTTGGCAGGGATTTTCCAATGCAATCGATAAGGACCGTTCGTTGCCGTTTAGAAGCAGGAAAGCAAGGCCACAGCAATGGTACAGCATACCTGTAGGATCGGCGCATTGCTATATCACGATACGTTTGCTTGCAGCTGACAAAAAGGTACGATATGAACTCTGGATACCGGATAACAAGGAGATATTCGACCAGTTGTACCTTTATAAAAATGAAGTTGAGAACGTGGTTGGGAAACCGCTGGTTTGGGATAGAAAAGAGGCAGGGGTAAAGGCAAGCTCCATAAGCTATGATCCGTTAGAAAACTTCGATATATTCGATAAAGAAAAGCGGGATGTATATATTTTGGTTCTGTTGGCGGAGCTTAAGAACCATTTCTACAAGATTGAAGAGTTTATTAGAAATATGAACGTCTGATGACGGATTGTACCAAAGCTACCAATTATCCACTAGTGAAATGATCTATCCTTCGATATATAATCATATGTATCAGGGGTGATGATTGGGTGAAATTGAAGAAATATATTATTGCTGCCGTAGCCTGCATAATTATAGTTGCAGCCGCGACAGTTTTTTTGCGCCCTTCGGAGAAGGTAACTAGAATTAGCTTTTTAGAATTTGAGGATTATTGTGCAAACGGGACGATTGCTTCTGTAGTTCTAAGTGACGGAGAGAGCATTCATGGCAAATTTGCCGACGGTACGGGTTTTACAACCGATAACCCGCGCAGTGAAGGGTTCAAGCGTACATTGCTGCAAAATGGCATAGAGGTGCGTGAAAGTGGTGCAGGGTTTGCGCAGACTGGCATCATCATTACAGTTATATTCGCGTTAGCCGGTGCGTTTATGCTGCACAGAAGAAAAAGTAAAAGCAGTGTTGGCGTTATAGAAAGCTCGGCGGTTACCCAAAAGGATATTGTTGGGATGAAAACGAGTTTTAACGATGTGGCTGGTAACGATGAAGCCAAGGAAAGTATGCGTGAGCTTATAGAGTTCATCTCCAGCCCCGAAAAATTTGCCCAATATGGGGCGAAAATGCCGAGAGGAGTTCTTTTATACGGTCCGCCGGGTACAGGCAAGACCCTTATGGCAAAGGCCCTTGCGGGAGAAGCCGAGGTTCCGTTCTTTGCGCTGTCGGGTTCGGATT
>JAVBOF010000005.1:0-4883 GCA_031550915.1 Eubacteriales bacterium
AAAAGCCATACTGATAGTCCACCTCTTTGGCTTGCCATGTGATATGGACAGGATTACGGCTATTGCAAAAAAGCACAACGTATTTTTGATAGAGGATTGTGCACAGTGCCACGGCGCTTTATATAAAGGCAAAAACGCCGGTACTTTTGGAGATTTTTCCGCATTCAGTTTTTATCCAACAAAAAATATGACTACCGGCGAAGGCGGCATCGTCTTGACATCCAGCGAGGAGCTGGCAAAAAAAATGCGACTTATAATAAACCACGGTATGGAAGTGCGGTACTACCATGATATAATTGGATATAATTACAGAATGACGAACATTGCTTCAGCGATAGGGCTTTGCCAGTTGAAGAAACTGGACGGATTCAACCAGGCGAGGATAGATAATGCGGCATTGCTGGACAAAGGAATAAAGAATAAGCTTATTAAGCTGCCTTATAAGCCGATTGATTGTAAGCATGTTTACCACCAGTATACCATTCAGGTTGAAGATGGCCTTCGAGATCTCTTCGTAAATCATCTGGAAGCGAATGGGATAGGCCATGGCATTTTCTATCCTTTATCCATACCTGAGCAAAGATGCTATGAATATATGAATTTTAACGCTGAATGTCCTGTAACAGACATGATTAAGAAAAAGGTTGTATCATTGCCAGTGCATCCGCAACTATCCAAGCAGGATGTCCAAACGGTAATTGATGCTGTCAACCGCTTTGAGGGCTAAATATGATAGATGAAATGCTGGATGTTTTTATCCATGAAAAAGCACATGTTGAAGACGGCGCGACAATAGGCGCCGGGAGCAAGGTCTGGATAAATGCGCAAATCCGCAATACTGCGGTTATCGGGGAAGGATGTATAATCGGCAAAGATACGTTTATTGATGCGGATGTGCATATTGGCAGAGGCGTTAAGATTCAAAACGGGGTATCGGTTTACAACGGAGTAGAAATTGAGGATGATGTTTTTGTGGGCCCCAATGTCGCATTCACAAACGATTATTATCCAAGGGCGTTTAGTACGGATTGGCAAATATCTAAAACGCTGATTAAAAAAGGTGTGTCAATCGGGGCGAATGCAACGATAATATGCGGTAATACATTGAATGAATATTGTCTAATTGGTGCTGGCAGTGTTGTAAACCATAATGTGCCGAGGCACGCGCTATTTGTTGGCAATCCGGCTAAGCAAGTGGGTTATGTTTGCCGTTGCGGAATAAGAACTGAGATAGGACAGGCCTGCGGCAAATGCGGGTTTATTTTGAACGATGAATGAAATTGAAAAAAGACCGGGTAATATTATGATTATATTGATTTTCGCCATCTATGTTATTGCGTCTGCGGGCGCGCTAATGCTAATTAAGACAGGTAGCATGAACACGACTTTTTCAAGGGACGGATCGATTCTTAAACTAATGATGGATTGGCGTGTTCTGGCGGGTTTGCTAATATATATATGCAGCTTCCTGATATCCATTTATCTTATGTCACAGATGAACCTGAGCGTTTTTTACCCAGTTGGCGCAGGGCTGGTATTTATAATAATAACGATATTCAGCTTTACAATACTGCATGAGCCGGTATCGATAAAGCAAGTGATTGCATTGATATTGATCCTGGCGGGTATAATTATTGGAAACATTAAATAATAAAAAACTATTATATGCCTGCAGTCTATTCAGTCAACTTTTAATCGATTCTTCATACCATTTAAGCGTTTTATTCAGGCCTTCTTCCCATGGGATTTCCGGCACGAAATCCATCAATTCTTTCGCCAATGCGCTGCTGGCACATAAACGCATGACATCTGCCTTGCGTCCTTCCCGGCGGTCTATTTCACCACTGTAACCGAAATAATCGCAAATATTGTGTACCAATGAATTCATGGAGATCTCGGTTCCTGAGCCCAGATTGATGACATGCCCACGGGTAGCTTCATTTTCGTATGCCAATACAAACGCTCTGGCGGTATCCTCGACATATATAAAGTCTCTGGTCTGTTCCCCGGTTCCCTCGATTACGGGCATCTCATTGTTAAGGATCCTCCGGGCCGTCAGAGGTATTATTGCGGCGAGCTGGTTCATATTTTGTCTTGGACCGTAATTGTTGAAAGGGCGTATGATGGATATATCAAGGTTTAAAACGTTGTAGAACGACATTATCATAAGGTCAGCGGCGGCTTTACCGGCGGCATATGGCGTTGTAGGATTCATCGGGTGGTTTTCATCCATCGGAGAATATTGGGCAGTACCATACGCTTCCGAGGATGAGGAATGAATAAGCGTTTCATATGCTTTATCCTGAAGCAGGTGTAAAAGTGTGTTCGCGATATCCACGTTTACCATATAAGCGCCATACGGGTTAAAGAAGGAGTAATTAAGCGCTATTGTAGCAAGATTAAAGACAACGTCTATCTGCTCGTTATTTATTATTGCCTTCATAGTGCCAAGGTCACGCGCATCGTCATTGTAAACCTTGATATTATTATAGTTACTCAAAGCGTTTTCTAGGTTTTCCCATTTTCCGAGAAAGAAGTTATCTACAATAACCACCTTGCCGGCTTCGCTTTTAAGCAGCAAATCTGCCAAGTGGCTTCCGATAAAGCCCGCTCCACCGGTGATCAATACGTTCTTATTCTTAATTCCTGCCATCGTATACCTCAAATCTTTTTGCTTAGTTTTGCCAGCATCTCAATGCAATAATCCTGATCGTCTTCGGACATATCCGCGTATAACGGCAATGCTATCGAAAGCCTGTCACACTTATATGCACCGGGCAGATCTTGCGGTTTGTAACCATACTTATTTTTATAATATCCAAGAGTATGCACAGCGTGGGTACCTTGCCTTGTGGCAATACCGTTTTGTTCCAATAGATCCATCAACTTGTTTCTATACTCGTTCGCTTTATCGATATCATCTATTCCGATCTCCCGCCTGTCCAACATGCATACATAAGACTGATAAGCATGAAAATAATTCTCTGGGACAAAAGGTATTTTCAGAATACGCACTGACGTAGGAATCGTTTTGTCATATCTTTCGGCGATCTCCCGCCTTTTTCCACAGATGAAATCGATCTTCTTCATCTGCGCAATACCGATTGCTGCCTGTATATCCGTCATGCGGTAATTAAAACCAAGCGCATCATAATCAGGCAGCAGGAAACCCTTGTTCTGGTGCCGCATTATTTCGGAAACGGATGCTCCGTGGCTGCGGAGCCCCTTTAACTTTTCGGACATGCTTTCATTGTTGCAAAGGACCATGCCGCCCTCTCCCGTAGTTATCGATTTTCTTGGATGAAAGCTCAAACAGGACGGGTTCCCGAAGCTTCCCTCACGGATGTCGCCAATTCGCGCGCCTAGGGCGCAGGCGCTGTCCTCTAAAACCCAGAGACCATATTTCTTTGCTATGCGGTTGACTTCGTATATATCTGCACACAATCCAAACAGATGTACCGGAACTATTCCCGCAAGTTTGTTGCCGGTCTTCCTGTTGAACCAGCCGGTATTTGCTTTTTCTTCATATTGCGTTTCGACCACTTTTTCGAGCTTGCTGGTATCTATATTGTATGTATCCGTCCTGACATCGATTAAAACCGGTGTTGCGCCGGAATAAGCTATCGCGTTTGCCGTCGCCACGAAGGTATAAGAGGGCAGCAAGACGTCTTCGCCGGGCTTCAAGCCCATTCCTATAACTGCCAGATGAAGCGCGGTTGTACATGAAGTTGCCGCTATGCCAAACTTGACGCCCTCGTACGCCGCAACCGCCTCTTCAAATTCTGCGACCTTAGGACCCTGCGCCACCCAGCCGGATGCAAGAGCTTCCGCAGCGGCATCCGCTTCATCTTGGGTAAAATATGGTTTCATTATCGGAATATTTCTCATGTATGCTCCTTAAACATGTGTTTATCTCTATTATTCCATGTTTTGTTTTAAGTCCTCTATGGTATCTACAATAAACACCGGACGGTTTCGTGAAACATCCAGCGTCCGCCATAAATACTCTGCAATGATACCCAAAGCGATATTCGTCAAGCCGAAACCAAACAGTATAACGCTTATAAGCATCGGCCAGCCAGCCTGTAGAGGATAAATATCGAATATTTTTACAATAATTGTGTACAATGCAAACAATACGCCTATAATTGCAAGAACGATTCCCATAACGCTTACCATTCGGATAGGGAAATATGAAAACGCGGCAAAAGAATCTATAAGCATCTTTACTTTTTTTGATAATGTCCATTTTGATTTGCCGTGCAGCCGTTCGGCATAGTCTGCTTCGACATCCGCCCGCTTAAAACCGAGACTGATAATCTGCAGCATTATTGAAGAATTGGATTCAATATGGGTGTTGAGATGATCCTTCACCTTTCTATTGAACATGATGTTGTTTACGCCTTCCAGGGGGTAAGTTGGAATCGCGAAGCGCCGTATCAGCCGAGAGAATAGCTGCGAAAAGAAACGGGTCGTTTTACCGACCTTAATGGTTTTCTTAATTGCACAGACTATATCATTGCCTTCTCTTATTTTTTCATATAGCTGGCCGATCATGCTCAAAGGTTCCTGCATATCCGCCCCGATGTAAAAGCATATATCGGCATCTGCGTACTGCAGGCCTGCGCGTAAAGCGGCATGTGAACCAAAGTTCTTTGAAAGGACCAATAGCTTGGACAAGTAATTTTTATGACCCGCTTTTCTTATAGCTTCTGCGGAACCGTCATTTGAACCATCGTCAACAAATATTACCTGCAAAGAAAAATCTACACATGCTGCATATTCATTTAGACTTTCGCATAGAGCCTTTATGTTTTCTTCTTCGTTTAGAAACATTACAACCAATGATAAGTCGGGCTTCATTATTCCTCCGTTTTCATGTG
>JAVBOF010000016.1:0-13244 GCA_031550915.1 Eubacteriales bacterium
TTTTTTCAAAGCTTTTGATAATTTATCTCGTTATCCTTATTGTAGCAATTGCGCTGATGGGGATCATACAAACCAGACTCTACAGTTCTGAATACTTTAAAACTACAGAAAAGAACATACATATGGAGCTGGAGGATACAGAGAACCTTTTGCGGCTATATTTCAATATGAGTATTCCGGATTCATTTGTTACATATGAGCTTGAAAGCAAAGCCAAGAGGATGAACGCGTATCTGTGGATATTGGATAAATATGGCAGCTATGCTTTTTGGATTGCGCCGGAAGGAAGGATAGACGCGTTCGGCACAAAGGTCTCGGCAGATTTTACCGATACTTATAAAGATGTGATTTCAGGAAATTCGATGCGTATGGCTACCATGAACGTTGACGGTATAGACGGCAGTGTACTTGTACTTGGCGAGCCGTTGGTTGCGAACGATGGCTCCATATACGGCGCGCTATTTATGCTTAAGCATACCACGGAGCTGGAAGAGACTATAAGCGGGATAATCCGGAGCTCATGGCTTGCCGCGCTCGTTATCGGCATTCTAGGATCGGTTCTGATATACTTTGCCGCAAGAAGTATATCACGCCCGTTAAAACGGATGAACATATCCGCCGGCGTATTTGCTAAAGGCGATTTTTCCGCTAGGGTGGAGGTACAGGGAAAGGATGAGATAGCGGCGCTGTCTAAAAGTTTTAATGCCATGGCGCAGGATCTGCAGGGGCTGGAAAATATGCGAAGGTCGTTTGTTGCGAATGTATCGCACGAATTGCGTGCGCCGATGGCCGCGATACAGGGATATATACAGGGCATGAGCGATGGTACCATAGAAGTTGAGAAGCACGATTACTATTTCGGGATCGTGCTACGTGAAACACAGCGTCTCAGTAGGCTGGTTTCCGAGTTGTTGCAGCTAACAAAACTTGAATCCGGCCAGTTTTTCCTGAACAGGGAAAAGTTGGACATAAATGAATTGATCCGGCGGACTTTGATAACATTTGAAAAAGCGATAGAGGATAAATGCCTGCAGGTAATTCTTGAATTTGAAGAGGAACGGTCGTTTGTCTATGCAGACAAGGAAAAGATCGCGCAGGTTTTAACAAACCTTATTGATAACGCCCAGAAGAATAATGAGATAGGCGGAAGGCTCATCATACGGACAAGGGAAAAGGACGACGATGTTCAGATCATGATATCCAATGATGGGAAATATATACCGGAAGAACATTTGAAACGCATATTTGAAGAGTTTTATATAGTGGAAGAGGCTCGAACGCCAGGTGAAAGCGGTACGGGACTGGGCTTGGCAATTGTAAAGAAGATAATTGAGCAGCATGAATCCGAGATTTTGGTAAAAAGCAAAGCAGGGGAATTGACGAGCTTTTTCTTTACTCTGCATAAGGCGGAAAGCAAATAAAGCATTAAATATGAGCATGATAAGCTGAAAAATTAAAATATTGGTTTCAATTTGTTCATAATTTATTCAAAATACAAGTCTATCATATAGCTATAGACACAAGATTGGGGGACTTAATATGAACGATTTTGATGAATTCGATAACGGACATCGGACAGCGAGCAGACATAAATACTCAACTACCTTTATAGTTGTTATTGTAGTTATCGCACTGCTGTGCATTGTTGCCGGCCTATCCTTTGGATATCTGATGGGTACGGCAAAACTGGCGCCAGCCAGCGCTGAAGCCACACAAAGTATTGCAGAGCCGACCATGCAGCCAGATGGAGCCAAGGACGATGCAAAAGAAGCAAACTCTTCCAATGTTACGAATAATGCTGAAGCTACGGATAAAGCGATTGACCGGCCCCAGGTAGCCCCACAGATCGGCGGCAGCCTACCGGCTTTGCAAAACAGCGGGAACCAGATCGTAGACGTTGTTGACGCTGTAAATAATTCTGTTGTTGTCATAACCAGCACCAAGACACAAAATGTAGATGAAGGCAGGGGAAACCGGTTCAGGTACGGCAGCTCATCGGGCGGTTCAGTCGGTTCAGGTTTCATCATCTCCAAAGACGGATACATAGTTACCAACAACCATCTTGTTGACGGTATGGATACGTTCGAAGTAACATTTGCCGATCAGGAGCATACAGAAATGCCGGTCAAAGCTACTTTGGTAGGCGTGGATCCGTCCAGTGACCTCGCGGTTTTGAAGGTGGAAAGAAGCAACCTTACAGTTGCCGCTTTGGGAGATTCCAATCAGGTCAAAGTAGGCCAAGTAGCTATAGCGATTGGAAGCCCTACCGGATCAGGATTTTCCAACTCTGTGACTGTAGGATACATATCCGCATTGAATAGACAGGTAACATCCAGCAGCGTCAGATACCTGCAGACTGATGCGGCAATCAACCCCGGCAACAGCGGAGGACCGCTGCTGAATACCAAGGGCGAAGTTATTGGAATAAACACGCTGAAGACTGTTACTGCCGGATTTGATGAATCCGGGCAGTCAATATCCGCGGAAGGTCTGGGGTTTGCTATTCCGATAAGTGACGCAAAGCCCATAATAGAAGAGCTTATCGTTAAAGGCTCGTATGCCAAACCGGGCATTGGTGTTAGCGTAAGCGAAGTGACGGCAAAGATGGCTGAAGCTAATAAAATACCGCAGGGAGTCGGCGTTGTATCGGTGTACAATGATACTCCCGCTCAAAAAGCAGGTTTGAGGGCGAATGATATTATCGTGGGAGTTGACGGCGGCACGATAAAGAGCTGGGATGAATTGAACGCTGTTCTAAAGACCAAAAAGATAGGAGATAAGATAAGCGTTAAGGTATGGCGCGAAGACAAGGAACTGGATTTGACTTTCGAGTTGATCGACATCAATTCCAGCCAATATACTACTGAAAGAACCCAGGATCGGCAAACGCCGCAAGATCCAATAAACCCGCCAGATAATGGAAACTATTTCGATGAGGGCAACGGCGGCGATAACAGTGACGGATTTACGATACCGTGGGATTGGTACAGGCAGATACCGTAGAAGATTTACAATAGAAGACAAAGGATAAATGAACTGACAAAAAGAAGGGGCGGTATTCCGCCCCTTCTTATATAAAGGATATCGCTTCGCATATAGCCATGCTTGAGGCGTTTTATTATGGTACAGGGGAAGATGTCGCATCAGGGAGCGGCGCTTTTCTATCTGTATCGTTGAAATTTATGTAATTGTCGCCTTCTTCCTTTTTCTCGGAGAAGTTGAATTCGATGCTATTGAAAAAATGTTCCGCAAGCCCATACCATCCGCCGTATTTTTCTTTGACGTGGTTGTTTAAGGAAAATCCGCAGATAATGACAGCAACTATCAAAACTATACATATTGCGGCAACGTACCAATTACGGCTGATGACACGTCTAGGCCTGTTGCTAGTATAAATGAAATCACTGTTCGGTTGCTCATATATGGCATTGCCGCACCTTGTACAGTGCTCGGCGTCTTTTTTGTTCCTCGCATTACAATATGGACATCGCACCAGTCGCTCACCCCTTAGTACACTATTTTAATCAAAAATCCTTTTTTTAGCAAGAGAAATAATTAAATATAGTATTATTGTAAGTAATATATCATTTATGATAGAATACCGCAGGTGGTATAGATATGTCTGGAATTATATATCTTGATAACGCGGCGACTACATTTACTTTCAATGAGTCTCTTGAAGAAAGCCTTTCGTATCAGAGGGAATTATTTTATAATCCTTCCGCTTTATATGCAAAGGCGGTCGCTGTTTCAGAAAAGTTGGAAGGGTTTCGCACACATCTATCAGCATTGATGCCCTTGGGGTATAGCACAGTATTTACTTCCGGAGGAACCGAAGGTAACTGCACCGCTATATTCGGCGCACAGGCCGCCAACAGACGAAGGACGCATTTCATAACATGTGAAACGGAACATCCCTCCGTTTACAATAGCTTTATGCGATTAAGGGATATGGGCATGGAGGTTGAAACTATAGGCGTCAACGGAGACGGAACGGCAGATATGGAAGCTTTGAAGGACGCGGTTAGGGAAGATACTGTGCTGGTAAGCTTCATGCATGTAAATAATGAACTTGGCAGTATTAATGATATTGATGCTATATCTAAGCTGATAAAGGCTAAGAATAAGGATATATTGTTCCATAGCGACGGCGTTCAGGCCTTTGGCAGGATCCGGCCGGATACAGGTTGCGTGGATATGTATACGGTCAGCGCGCATAAGGTACATGGCGGCAAGGGAACAGGCGCGGTATTTATAAAAAAAGGTAAGAAGATCCTTCCTTTTTTGACTGGCGGCGGACAGGAAGGCGGTATGCGCAGCGGCACGGAGAACATACCGGGGATATCCGCTTTGGCAGTGGCGTGTGAGGAGTTCAAAAAGAACGGAATCACATGGGCAGAAACGATGATGAAGAACAAAATGATACTTTATGGATATCTGCAGCAGGGCCTGGACGGCATACATGTCAACGGTCAGGAGCCCGCAAAGGCATGTCCTCATATCTTAAACGTATCCATAGAAGGGGTTCGTGGTGAGGTTTTGCTGCATGCGCTTGAAAAAGATGAAGTAATTATCGGGGTAGGGTCCGCGTGTTCATCCAGAAAGCGGGAACACAGGGTATTTGAGGCGTGCGGTTTAAGCAGGGAACGAGCTGAGAGCGCTGTAAGGTTGAGCCTGAATCCATTCAATACCGGGGAGGAAATGGCGAGGGCGGCTGAGTGCATTGTCAGGAACGCCAAAGAACTAAGGCGTTTTGGGAGGAGATAGATTTGTACAACGTTATTTTGATACGCTACGGAGAGATACATCTCAAAGGCTATAACAGGCCTTTTTTTGAAAGACTCCTGCAAAAAAATATGCAATCTTCGTTAAGCGGGCTCAATTGCAGGGTAACTAAGGGAGACGGAAGGTATTATGCGGAAGGCCTGTGCGATAATGATTTTAATACGGCTGTAAACAGGCTGCAGAAGGTGTTTGGCGTACACAGTATAAGTCCGGCGGTCGAATGCGCCAAGGATTGGGAAATTATCTGTAAAAATACGTTGTCTCTACTGAAAGCCGAAGCGGGGAAACGCGGCGGTAATTTTACTTTCAAAGTAATGGCCAAGAGGTCTGACAAAACATTTGTGATGGATTCTATGACCATATGCCGCGAGCTTGGACACGTTTGCCTTGAGGATGGGCCGGGGGGGATATCGGTGGATGTCAAAAAACCGGATGTTTATATCAGCGTTGAGATACGTGAAAAAGCATACATATACTGCGAAACCATCGAATGCGCAAAGGGCATGCCCGTAGGATGTAACGGTAAAGCGATGCTTCTGCTCTCCGGCGGGATCGATAGCCCGGTCGCAGGATATATGATGGCGAAGCGCGGGCTTTCGTTGCAATGCGTGCATTTTTTCAGCTTCCCTTACACCGGCGAGCCGGCAAAACGTAAGGTTAGGGAACTTGCCTCTTTGCTTTCCGGATACTGTGGCGGGATAGAGCTGTATATGGTACCGTTTACCGAGATACAGACACAGATCTATGAAAAATGCCGTGAGAAAAACCTAACGATAATCATGCGCAGATATATGATGAAGATAGCCGAAAGGCTTGCGCAAAATGGGTCATGCGGCGCGCTTGTTACCGGGGAGAGCGTTGGTCAGGTTGCAAGTCAGACGTTGGACAGCCTTGTATGCACCGATAACGCGGTGGATATGCCGGTATTCCGCCCCTTGATAGGGTTCGATAAGCTGGAGATAATCGAGCTTTCCAAGAAGATCGGCACCTTTGAAACATCGATTTTACCATACGAGGACTGCTGTACTGTGTTTGTGCCAAAGCATCCCAGCACAAGGCCGAAGCTTGAGGATATCATTCGGGATGAACGGATCCTTGATGAAGAAAAGCTTTTACAGGAAGCAATTGAAGCGGTTGAACAATATACTGTAAACGCAAATGGTTGACAAAATAAAAAAGCCCTCGGGGGCTTTTTCTAATTCGCAACTACCTTCTGCATGCGTTCTTTGACAGAGGGAAATAATGTTGGCAAAGCCGGATTGACAGGCGAGGCGCTTGGCGAGGGCGTCGCCTTCGGTGTTGGAGTGGATGATGGCGAAGGTGACGGAGTAAGTATTTGCGTTGCGCTTGGAGTTGCAGTTGGGCTTGGGAAGCCGGTTTGATAAAGGGTAGTTGAAGGCTGGGGCGAAGGTAAGGCAGACGGCAATACGAACGGTGTCGGTTCCGGTGTTGGCATTGAGCCCTGTTCGGTGAAGATACCGTCCACAAAGGTAGGAAGAGCATCGAGGGATTGCACGGTAAACATTATACTTTTCGATTCCATGCCCTCTAATGCCTTCCCGTCAATATTGACGTCCAGATTGACCGGAATGACTGAATAATAATATGTTTTGCTCCTTTCGGCAGTGCTGTCAAAGACCGTCGCTTTTTCTGTGCTGCCATGAAACTCGCCAATGATAGTGCTTTGGCCTTCACTTTTACGTATAAGCCTGTAGAGTATATTCTTATCCTTCGGTGTGAAGGTGATATCGGGCAAACCTGCCTGACCGGCAAAAACCGTTAGGTCGTCCGGCGGTTCAGGCAGCGACCAGTATTTAGAATTTTCGTTTGGTATGTTGTTTTCGTCAAATATCTCGCTGTATACGTATTCAGGTGGTGTAAAGGCGTTTGCAAGCGCTACGCGCTTATCGTCCTCCAAAGTCTTCCTATCAAGCTTTATATCTACTATCCCATCCGGTTTAGAGAATTCCGGCGCCTTGCTCTTATCGGGGTAAATACCGCTGAATATACTGCCGACTATCTTTGCAGGATAGCTTCCACCGGTGGCATCAGGCGGAAAGCTGTGTTCCTTGCTGGTTTCGTCATAGCCTATCCAAACGGAGCACGAGTATTCAGGATTAAATGCAACCATCCAGATATCCTTGTTGTTCTTATCGTTCTTAAAGCTGGTCGTACCGGTTTTACCCGCAAGCGGGATGCCCAGCGCGCTAAGCTTTTGCGCTGTACCGTAATCAACGACGGATTTTAGCATATCCGTTATAATATATGCGCTTTCCTGGCTCATGACCCTCTTCTGTTCCGTTGGATGCTCATATAGTACTTTACCGTCGGAGTTGGTTATTCTGCTGATAAATTCGGGAGTCGAATACATGCCGCCGTTTGCAAATGATACATACGCTGAGCTGAGCTGCAACGGAGATACACCCTTGGTAAATCCGCCGAGCGCTAGCGATATATTGTTATCGTTTTTTTCAAACTCTATACCAACAGAACGGGCAAAGCGCTTTGCATTATCTATGCCGATATCCCGTAGCAATTTTAACGCCGGCATATTCAGCGATTTTGCCACGGCTTGCCTCAAAGGCACCCAGCCGTTATATTTATCCGAAAAATTGCTTGGAACGTAGTCATCGAAGCTTTCCTGCTCATCCAAAACCATGGTTGCCGGAGTATAGCCTTTATATTCTACTGCCGGAGCATAGACCAGCACGGGCTTTATTGTAGAGCCTGGCTGGCGAAAAAGCTGCGTTGCCCTGTCAAAACCCCTTCTGGTGTAGTATTTTCTCCCGCCGACCAATGCGCGGACTTCATTCGTTTTTACGTCCGAAATAACTATTGCTGTTTCCGGCGCCGTACCGTCGGCAGCTTTTTCCGGGTACAATGAATCGTTTGCGGCGGAGGATTCGCACAGCTCCTGCAATCCGGGATCCATCGTTGTATATACTCTCAGACCCGCGGTCATGATCTCTTCGATAGACATATCCAGCTTGGCAGCAGCTTCGACCAGCACCTCGTCGGCAAAATAGCCGTGAGGATAATCATCGGTTTTATCCGGCGCCAGCTTGAGCTTTTCTGCTTTTGCCGCTGCGGCTTCTTCTCCGCTAATATAGCCAAATTTGAGCATTTGATCAACAACCAGATTTCTTCGGCGGACGCTGTTTTCCGGCTCGATATGTGGCGCGTAATTCGTCGGGCTCTTTATTACGCCAGCCAACAGGGCGGCTTCCGCAATGGTAAGCTTATCTACTGATTTTCCGAAGTATACCTGTGAAGCGGCTTCTATTCCGTATGCGCCGTTGCCGAAGTATATATAGTTCAAATACATTTCGAGGATTTCATCCTTGCTGTATTGTTTCTCGAGTTGAAACGCCATGACCCCTTCCTGGAGCTTACGTATCCATGTTTTTTCCGGGGTTAGATGGCTCAGTTTTATGAGCTGTTGCGTAATCGTGCTGGCTCCCTGGGATATTGAGCCGGATTTTATGTCCGCAATAAGAGCGCCGAATATCCTCTGGATATCCAGCCCGAAGTGCTCGTAAAACCTGTTGTTCTCCGCTGATAAAAAAGCGTTAATAACGCGTTTCGGAACGTTGGATAGCTTTATCTTCAGCCGGTTTTCCTTCGCGTATAGTCGGGTTATCTGCGCGCCATTCATATCATACATTATCAACGATTGGCGAACATTCGTTATCTTGTCCGGATCAAAGCTTTGCAGTGTATTCAGGCTGAAAGCGTAGGCAACGCCCAAAAAACCTATAGACAACACCAGAATCAGCGAAACGAAGATAAGCAGCTTTTTCCAAAGCCGCATCTTTTTCTTTTCGCCCTTATTCTTTTTGGGTTTGATTACTTTTTTTTCTTTGTCTTTTGCCATAATGAAATTTCCTCTAGCCTATTCTTTGCCAAAAAACCAAAATTTATTGATATGATTTTATGGTTTTATTAAAATCCACCGTTTTGCCCATATGCTGCGAAAACCCCGAAAAACGGCAATACTAGGCAGTTTGCGACATTCTTCGATGAAGGAAAAGCTATGGAATAAGAGAATATTTAAAAGTTGTAGAAAGGAGGCAGGAATATGATAGTTAAAGCCAACCTCCGCGGCGAAATCGCAATTATCGAATTGATCGGAGAATTGGACCATCATTCGGCTGACAAGGTAAAGAAGGAGATCGATAAAGCTTTAGCGGATGAAAAGATCAAAGAGCTGATTTTGGATCTGAAGGGCCTGAAGTTTATGGACAGCTCCGGGATCGGAGTTTTACTCGGCAGGTATAAGGCGCTTGTAAAACGCAACGGAAGGATGAGCGCAATGAATGTGAACGATCAAGTGGATAGGATATTTGATATTGCCGGGTTGTACAAGATCATTCGGAAGATAAGCTGACTGTATTTCGGCTGAAAGGAGTATTTGATTGATGAAGAACGAGATGCATATCCGTTTTAAGAGCTGGTCTCAAAACGAAGCATTCGCAAGGGTAGCCGTCGGAGCGTTCGCTTCACAGATGAGCCCGACGTTGAACGATTTGGCAGACATAAAAACGGCAGTTTCAGAAGCGGTCACCAACGCAATAATACATGGTTACGAAAACGACTATGAGAGCATGGTCGATATAGACGCATATATAGACGGCAACAAACTGGAAATATATGTTAGAGATAGTGGCAAAGGCATTTCCGACATAACGCAGGCAAGACAGCCGTTTTATACGTCTAAACCGGAGATGGACAGATCCGGCATGGGTTTTGCCGTTATGGAAGCTTTTATGGATTCCGTTGAGGTGGAGTCGGAATCCGATTGCGGCACAAACATACGTATGATAAAAACAATAGGGAAGAAGCAAGAAGCGGAACAATGAATTCTGCTTTGCTTGCGCATGATGAAACGCTGGTATTGATAGCGGAAGCCCAAAACGGCGATGGAAGCGCAACGGATAAGCTCGTAAAATGCAATTCCGCTTTGGTCAAGAGCATTGTAAAACGCTTTTTGGGAAGGGGCGTAGAATACGACGACCTTTTTCAAATAGGGTGTATGGGCTTGATAAAAGCGATTCAGAACTACGACGCGAGCTTTAACGTAAGGTTTTCAACATATGCGGTGCCGATGATATTGGGCGAGATAAAACGGTTCCTACGTGATGATGGATCCATCAAGGTTTCCCGTTCCTTAAAGGAAACGGCAATAAAGGCCCTTAATATCCAGGAGCAGATGAAGGACAAATTGGGCAGGACTCCTACCATCAACGAAATTTCCGAGGCCATCGGCATTCCTTCGGAGGATATCGTTTTCGCTTTCGATGCCGCCAAAACTCCACTTTCCATTTATGAAAACGCGTATGATGACAGCTCTGTACTTCTGGTAGACAGGATGATGACAGATGAGAGCCAACAGGAAGAGCTCATCGATAAAATACTGCTAAAAGAACTTATCGGCAAACTGGACATGCAGGAACGCCGGATTATTGTTCTGCGTTATTTCCAGGATAAGACGCAATCGGAGATAGCAAGCGTATTGGGGATTTCGCAGGTACAGGTATCCCGCATGGAGAGTAAGATACTAGCAAAACTGCGTAAATACGCAAAATAAGTATGCTTACAAAACAAAGAAATAGTATATTAAACCGACGATAACCGATGCGGATATGCCGTTTACAAGGACCGGCCCTGCAATGGAAAACAACTTCGCGCCAACACCCATTATATATCCTTCGCGCTTGAATTCCATTGCGGGCGCAACGATGGAATTCGAGAATCCGGTTATCGGCACGACAGAGCCCGCTCCCGCATGTTTTGCAATCTTATCATATATACCGATGCCGGTCAGAGTAGAGCCGAGGAAGATTAGGACTATTGCTGTAAGCATAGCGCTATCCTCGATATTCAAACCATAGTAGTATTTTCCAAGGTCGCTTATGGCCTGACCGATGCAGCATATAAACCCGCCCACTGCAAAGGCTTTGATACAATCCTTTAACAGGGAACTTTTAGGTTGCATCTGCATTACAAGGTTCTGGTATTCTTTTTCCAATTGTTTTCTTTGATGATCCATTTTTACCTCTTATGCTTTAAATGCAGTTTTTCCGTAAACGCTTTATACCGGTCTTCCTTTTCGTCCGGATTGGGTTTTGCACTCATATCGGCAACCGGAATGGTTTGGTAATCGTCTTCCATTGCTTTATCCCTCTCTTTTCAATTAACTCCGGTGGACCGATGCCAATATTTATTTGCGATCCCCGTTCCAAAGGCTCATTTGAATAAGCGTGGTAATATCCAGAATATAAGCGATCCGCTCAGTTTTGATAGAGCGATCGTGATAGCAACGCTTCTTAAAAATAGCTTTGTTTTATGTTTTCCGGAAATCAATGTTATTATGTCAAAAACCTCGGATATCGATATTATAAGCACACCGACGAAAATGCCGATAAAGAGACCGAAAAAACATACGAACAAGATGCCCAAATCTGTTACGATATCGTACAGCGATATCAAAGTGCCAAATATGGTCCCAAGGCACAGTGCAATCACAAGGTAATTCATTTTGATGGCTTCAGAGCAGTCCTTATAGAGCCGCGGCATTATATTTAATATGCCGAATATCGCGGCGACAGCGCCTCCCGTAACCACTCCGCCGGATATCCCGAAGAAAGCGGAGGCTATATTACCAATCATCCCAGAACCCGCCTTCCTTGCTAAAATTATCGATCTGTTTCTGATGTTCGTATAATTCCAGCTCTATCATACTGGGGTTAGTTATATCCTTCTTCTTTCTAAAAAGCCCGCAGAAGCCCAAAACACCGAGCGCTATACCGACGGTATAAGGAATGGATACCACAAGCGTGTTTCCGGTAACGTTGCCGGTAAAGAATTTCTGTACCGAATCTATGACCTTGACCATCTCCGCATCCATATGGTATGTGATTATCGCTACGGCTCCGCCGGCAAACATTACCAACAATGATATGATCGCTTTGATAATTGTAAGCGGCTTACGCCTGCCCTGCGGGTTTGCGATAACTACGCATTTGTCCGAACCCAAAACCCCGATATCGCTGCTGCCGGAGCTTTCACTGCATATTCGCAGAATATCCAGGGAAGAGATGGCGAAAGCGCCGCATTCCTTCAGCTCACCGATATTTATCCCGCACAGTTTTTGCTTTAGCGGGCCCCAAACATCGGCTACGTCACTTATGTATAATTGCGACGGATCCTTATTGACCGATTCTTTAATGTATAGATAAGTCCTCACCATTTATTTCGACCTTATATAAAAATTGCGTTTGAGGGGATGGCGTGCATATCGCCTGAACCCATCAGCAAAAGTGTAAGCCCAATTAGCAGGCATATCAAAAGTAAAGCAAAAAGCTTACGCATGACTCCGGTCATTATACTTCCCCGATCATTTATTCTTTGGAGTAAATATAAGCGCGTTCAAATACCCCAGCACAACAGCGGCTGTTATCCCCGCTGCCGTCGCCTTTACCCCTCCGGTTATTGCGCCTAAAACGCCATGCTCGCGCGCACCCTCGATAGCGCCTTTACCAAGCGCGTATCCAAATCCAGTTAGAGGCACGGTCGCGCCCGCTCCGGCAAGATCGACCAGCGGCTGATATAAGCCAAATGCGGTAAGGACGACACCCAGAGTTACATATATGACGAGTATCCTTGCCGGTGTTATACTAGTCTTATCAATAAGTATCTGCCCGATCAGGCACAACGCTCCGCCGATAATAAAAGCCCAAAGATATTGCATGGGATCACCTCACATTTCAATGGCAACGGCGTGCGCTATACCGGGTATACTGTCTCCCTGTAGCATTGTTGTTGGGCTAAGAAGGGCGCCGGTTGCCAAAAAAAGGACCTTTTTATATTCCTTGCTTACTAGCCTTTCCAAAACGCAGGAATTGAATACTACAGCGCTGCAGCCGCAGCCGCTGCCGCCGCTATGAGCATCTTGATCCGTCGAAAATATTTCGCTTCCGCAATCGATATGGTTATTGCAGATATCATATCCAAGACGCTTAGTTAAATCTTTCAGTATTGTCGAGCCGGTGTTTCCAAGATCCCCGGTTAGGATAACGTCGTAATAGTCCGGCGTCCTGTCGGACTCCCTCATATGAGCCGCGATGCTGTCCGCACAGGCAGGAGCCATACATGCCCCCATATTGTTTGCGTCCTTTATACCCCAATCTACAACCTTACCTGTAGTTGCATATGTTATGCGCGGGCCATCACCTTTTTTTGCCAATATACTGCATCCCGCTCCTGTTACAGTACGCTGGGCGCTCAACGGCCTCTGGCAGCCGAATTCCAGCGGGTAGCGGTATTGCCTTTCCGCTGTGGCAAAATGACTGCTTGCCGCACAAGCTACGTTTTCCGCGAAGCCTCCGTCTATAAGCATCGCACCGAGTGAGAGTGACTGAGACATGGTACTACATGCTCCGTATTGACCGTAAAAGGGG
>JAVBOF010000033.1:0-3916 GCA_031550915.1 Eubacteriales bacterium
AGGATATAATGTAATATTTTAGTTCGGAGGAGTTGATGTGCTTGAAAAAAGATAAACCGGCCAGTGGATCATATGAAAACAAAGCACTCCGGGTTTTAGTCGTAGATGACAATGTGCAGTTTACTGAGATTATTTCCAAGTTTTTGACGGCAAAGGGCTTTTACGTTGAAATTGCAAACGACGGGAAGAGCGGATATAACAAGTATATTGAAGATCCGGAAAAATATGATGTTATTCTGATGGATATACAAATGCCGGTCATGAACGGATATGAAGCAGTGAAATGCATTCGCGAAAGCGCATGTCCAAACGCCGGCACTATTCCGGTCATTGCCGTTTCGGGTGAAACCCGTGGAAATAAGGATGACGGATTTGATGCCTTCCTGGGCAAACCGTTTAACTACGACGACCTCTATTCAAAGATAATCAGTTTGTTAAAGTAATAATGTATAAAACATTTCGAGCTTCGCAAATAGAAATGCCGGAGCATGTTTTATTTACCTTCTATTTTATATGCGCATTTAATCCGTTCGATAAGTAACAAATACGCGGTTTGCTGCTGTGCCGCTTTTCCCGGCGATACCTTTACTGCAATTCTGCTGCTGGATCGATTTCTTTGATCACAGCTTTATCGTTTTACCTAACCAATAATCAATTTATCAGGCTCCGAGCAATGATATTTATAAGTGCAAGCCGGGAGTCATAATTATTAAAAAAAATATTTTCCATTTACCTATTTACAAAACTATATTATACGACGTATAATATAGTCATCAAAACAATATTGTAAAGGAGGTAAATTATGAGCTTTCAACTGGGCGCTCCGTTGCTGGACGCGTGTGTATTAGCAATTTTGACAAGGGAAGATGCATATGGCTATATCCTGACACAGAATGTTAAAGACGTTATCAATATATCGGAATCCACGCTGTACCCCGTATTGCGGAGATTGCAGACGGATTCATATCTGTCGACGTACGATAAGCCCTATCAGGGAAGAAACCGCAGATATTACAAGATAACAGACAGGGGCAAGGAGCTTTGCAATAAATATATTGCCGAGTGGAACGAGTATAAGGAAAAGGTCGATCATATTCTAATTGGAGGTGGGGAAATTGGATAGGGCGGAATATATACGCAGATTAAAAAATAAGCTTCATTCAGTTCCGGAAGCCGAAGCACAGGATGCGATACAGTATTACGAAGAATACTTTGACGAAGCCGGGGCTGAAAATGAACAAAGCTCTATAGAGGAGTTGGGTACCCCGGAAAAAGCCGCCTCAAATATTCGCGCGCAGTATGCAATAAAGGATATGGAGCGATCGGATGGCTCTGCAAAAAAAGGCTTTAAGACGGTGTTTGTAGTTTTACTGGCGGTTTTTGCTTCCCCAATAGCATTGCCGATAGCAATCGCCTTGTTTGCGGTGATACTGGCAGTAATAATCGCTCTCATCTCGGTACTGATCTCGCTTTTTGCCGCTGCGGTGGCAGCCGGAATCGGCGGTTTGGGTATTGTAGTAGCTGGCTTCGCAATCCTGATTCAAAGCCCTGCTACGTTTTTGTTTTTCCTTGGAATGGGATTATGCAGTGCCGCCATTGGCGTATCAATGTTTATCGGCATCCTATATATATCTAGAAAATG
The DNA here is from genome assembly GCA_031550915.1 of Eubacteriales bacterium. GTDB lineage: Bacteria > Bacillota > Clostridia > Christensenellales > MGBC116941 > JAVBOF01. The sequence goes on from JAVBOF010000033.1 coordinate 1,643, forward strand.
CTTTACAGGCCTTGCCAGCCTCTTAAATAAGAAATTTTTGAGGAGGAAGGAAAAATGAAGAAATCGGTAAAAAGACTATGGATGATCCTTGCAATCGTTTTTGCCGCGGGATTGATTTTTATGGCAGCGGGATATTTATTTGGCGGCAGCATATGGATGCATATAGACAGGGACGGGATATACAGAGGCGAACGAGGCCATAGGATGCAAAATATCGAAGATTACAATATTGCTTCTTTCACTAAAATAGATATAAACGCGGATTTTGCCGATGTAAACATTGTGCCCGCGGACAAAGCCGGCATCATAATCGAATACTATAACGAAAAACCGGAATATTCTGTTGCGGATGGTAAACTACAGATCAGATCCAAAACAAAAGGGGATACTTTTTCCTTTAACATAGGTATACGCAGCAGCTTTAGAGGAGACAGGATAACGGTATATTACCCGAGATCCAATGCGATGGCTGAAACCATTCTGATTACCGATGCGGGAAATATTTCGATAGACGGGCTCAATTCCGAGTCTTTGGATATTCGAAACGATTTTGGCGATCTGGACATGAGCAATATTACTTCGGGCAATATGAATATCAAAATGTCCAGCGGCAATATAAAAGCTAATGATTTAAAGTTCGAAAGCTTTATCTGTGCGGATGATTATGGAGACGCCGAATTCATCAATATAAGCGGCGGAAATATGCAGCTTCATATGGATTCCGGGAAGGTATCCATAAGTGAAGGCAGTATAGACCTTTTTGACGCGGAAAATGAATTCGGGGACATTATTACGAATGCACTTAGTGCAAACAATGTCAATGTAGCTTTGTCCAGCGGAACCGCCCGGTTGAACGGGACTTTCGGCCCTTCGCAAATCGAAAACAGCTATGGCAATATCGAATTCTCAACGAGCAAATCTGTTGATGTATATCGATACGAGATGACAGCGGATTTCGGAGATATCCGTATCAATGACCAGAAAAACGGCAGCAGCGTTTCCGGCGGTACCGGACAGGATCTACTGAAGTTTGACGTGGATTCGGGAGACATCAGAGTAAAATTTGGGAAGTAGAATTGCAAGCATAATATAACGGATAAAAATAACAGCCTGTAGTAGTTACAAATGTAAAGAATGTAACGTCTACAGGCCGTTTATTTGCCAATGAGTTGTTATATCGGACGAATTGTATTAAACTGGAATAAGTTATAGCTGTCTGAAAATGAAGGCGCAGAGCGGATAATCATAACGGTATTAAAATAGAATTGAAGGGTTGGTGCTTTATGGATAAACAGCAATTACTGCGCGATCCGCAAATTGAACCGACTAATGAAATTATTGCAGAGGGACTGCAGGGCTCTAACAGCGCGTATATCAAGTTTATAGATGGTCTGATAAGCCACAATATCCAAGTTGAATGGCGGTATTACAACGATGGAAAGGCATGGCTTGGCAAAGCGGTTTACCAATGGACAAATACCAGGGGGACGCAAAAGGAACTGACCGTATTTTGGCTTTCTATCTGGGAAGGTTTTTTCAAAGTAAGCATCTTTGTTCCGGAAAAAGCCCGTACGGAAGCGCTAAACCTTACAATTGGCGAAAAAACAAAAGAATTTATTGCCGAATCAAAGCAAATGGGTAAACTGAAATTTTTTCCTTTGGTATTCGAATTGAGCTCAGATGAGTTGTTTGATGATATCTATACCCTTATTGATTTTAAGAAGACCATAAAATAAGCATTGTCCGTAAAGGCCGATATATATCCATCTACACATTATGGTTCCTGCGATTTGTACCGGCATACGCAAAAACGCTCCGGGGATTTAAGTCGTTTCGGCACTCGAATACATAAAGCGCCCTTTTACAGACAAAACTCAATGCTTTGCTTTTTCTCCGGAATAAAAGTACAATATCTAATGCAAGCATCATGCGAAGGCATGTTTGTTTGCCTTTATGGCCGCCTGAAACTTACAGGCAACCGGGAGCTTTAGGGGCTAAATAAAAAAACGGAGATACTTATGAATAATTGGGAACGTGCCAAATCAGTTTTTATATATGGCGTTTTTGTACTATACTTACTTCTTCTGATCAAAATCTTGTTTCTATCCAGGGTTTCGCTTTTGGAGGTATTTAACGGGCAAAGGATGGTAGATAGATCGGTTAACCTCATCCCTTTTCATAGTATTGCGGAATTTATCTCGGGCAATTCTGAGTCACTTGAAAGATTCTCCTATGCCAATATCGTTGGAAACATTATTATATTCATACCTCTTG
>JAVBOF010000080.1:0-17481 GCA_031550915.1 Eubacteriales bacterium
TAGCCCTTTAGGCCGGCTTTTTCTATCAACGCTCCCGCATAATGGCCTTCTGGCCGTTTAAATACGCTCCCCGCGCTGGGCAAATTCAAAGGCTGCTTTGTTTTTCTGCGGTTATCGTAATCCTTTATTCTGGCCTTTGCAAGCCCGTCGTCCGGTTTTAAAAGCATACGGGCTCCCAAGACCATATAATCCTTTGCCTGAACGCAGCTCTGCCTGTAGTCAAACTCCATATCTTTATTGGCTATATCCCTGCGGATTCCATTATCCAGCACGGTCACTGTCGATATGATATCCTTCATCTCTCCGCCATATGCGCCCGCGTTCATCACAATTGCTCCGCCAAGCGTACCGGGGATCCCTGCCGCAAATTCCAGCCCCATCAGCCCGTTTTCTAATGCGGTTTTAGCAAGAGAAGAAAGCAGTACCCCCGCCTCAGCTTCCAAAACCAATCCGTCGGCTTTCGATCCGGTCAAATATCTCCCCAGCTTTATTACGAGTCCACGGTAACCCCCGTCCGCAAATACTGTGTTGGAACCGTTACCCATAACGATATGCCTTAACCCCTCTGCTTTGCATAGGGCCGATATCTGCTCAAATTCATCTAGGCTCCTGGGCATCGCCATAAGATCTGCCGGTCCACCCACTCTAAAAGACGTATGCTTTGAAAGCAGCTCGTCCGAGGCTATCTCCAATAACGGTAATTTCGATTTTATAAGATCGGAAGCAATTTGCTTATCCATTTTCTCTCCAAATTCAATTTAAAACAATTATAACATCAATCATTTTTCCGTGACAACAAAAGTCTCAATCTTTTCACATAATGTCCGCCAACCGTCATTTCCACTTAAATATTTTCTGGCTTCACCTATATCGGCTTTCAATGAAAAGGCGTTTGGTACCCCGATCCTATAGCAATAAGCCTCTTCCAATGCTGATAAATGTTCTTCCTGCATGGAAGGTTCATCCATCTGTAAAACCGGTATCGCGCCAATATCTCCAAGCATCATCTGGTTTTTTTGCTCCAAAAGGTAATCCAACGCCTCTTTACAAACAAAGCGCTTATCTTCTTCGATTCCCGCGGTTATGCCGACGTATTGGACCATATCCGTATATCCTGCGAGCGGCAGCGCGGAATAAGCAGGAAGCGGGTTCTTTTCGCTGTCCTTTTCCATCATCGCTATATCCTGCGCGCCGCATACGTACAAAGCAGCCTTACCCTTTACAAAATCTTCATGGCCCAGTTCCGTATTTGCGTCTTTTATCTGTACTGCACTTCCAAGGGACGCGGCAAGCGATGCCTGCGCAATACGGTATTCATCCGCAACAAAGGCTATCGGCGCTATATCCGGATCCAATTTTTCTGCTTCTTCATCATCAGGTACGGTTTCCAGCCTGTTCATGGTTTCGTTAAACCATTCGGTATCCGGCCAGTCATACGCCATATCTATATCCAAAGACGAACATATCTCCTCATTTATCAGCAGCAAATATCCGCCCAAAGCATATGGCCGCGCATAAGTCTTGCCTTTGAAAGTAGCTGACCTCGCAAGTGGTTCTCTAAGGCCGTCATATTCATCAATGTCCTGCAAAAAGCCTTCCGGCTCCTTTATGTAACCCATACCAAACGATAATATATCAGGCAGTTCACCCCTTTGAAGTTTGGCCGAAGCCTCTTCCGGAGTTAGGCCTTCAACGTCAACGAATACGCCGTAATGACTCTTTTCAAAACCGGAGAATACATTCTTCAGATGCGTTGAAAAAGCGCCGTATCCCGTCTGCCACGTATTGATATGCCAAATTTTCAACGATCCCTGCCAAACAGGTGGGGATCCCTTAAGCCATTTTACATATTGATCGTGCTGAAAATAGCCGTCTATACCCGGCAGCATCATAGAAAAGGCGATGACCAGCGCGAGCAATATCAGCGCCAATACCTTTGATCTGTTCATCATTTCCTCCCAAACCGGTTTATAGATATATATTCAAGCCCGGGATGATTTATTTAGTACCCGACGCGTACTTTTTTTCACAAAGTAATTCGAGTATAATAACAAAGACTACACAGTATATTGGGGCATATCGGCGGGAGGTCTTGTACATGAGGTTCGTCCACTGCGCGGACCTGCACATTGGTTGCAGGCAATTTGACAGCGATACACGCTTTTCTGATTTTGGGAGCGCTTTTGACTATATTGCGGAATTTGCGGTACAAAACTCCGCCGATTGCGTTTTGATTTCAGGTGATCTTTTTCACCACCGCAATATCAACGCCCCTACCCTTTCGCAGGCAACGGCTGTACTGCAAAAATTGCGTAACGCGCATATAGAGGTCTTTGCAATTGAGGGCAATCACGATAAAGCATATTATGCCGATAAACGTTCGTGGATGGAATATTTGAACGACAGCAAGTTTCTAAAGCTTTTGAAACCATCACAAGGCTTGATTTCAAATTATGATGGAAATTCGGGCAATTGTATCGAGTTTAAAGGCGTACGCATAATCGGCCTTGGTTACAATGCAATTAGTACTGAAGTAAAACTGGACGAACTGGATAAAACCTTAGATGCAGGACCTCCCACCATCGTCATGCTACATGGCGCTGTGGATAATTACAGTTTAAAGGATTTAGGCGGATTCTCTTCCAAAAGCCTGAAACCGCTTGAAAACAGGGTTTGCTATTTTGCCATGGGCCATATCCACAGTAAAAAGGAAAACGGTTTGGCCTTTAATCCGGGCGCGCCGGAAAACGTGCATATCGACGAAAGCCGAAAAGGTGAAGAGAAGGGGTTTTATCTTTGCGAAATATCCGATGCCGGATTAAAGCGTGAATTCATCCCTTCGCCAAACAGGGATATTTGCTATATTGATATAGACTTGGGTGAAGGCAGTGCGGAATCGGCACTTGATACTATAAAAGCCAGACTCGTAAAGCGTTTTCCAAAAGAGGGTGATATACTCTCCCTAAGGATAACGGGCAGCATCGATTTCCCTCCTCACGAGCTGGATACGTCGGCAATCCGTAGCTTTGCGGAGGAAAGCTTTGCACCGCTTTATATCGACATAAACAATATGGCGTCGTTGAAAGGCTCTGAACATATAGAAGAATATGAAGACCGGGAAAGCCTTGAAAAAGGTATCCTTTCTGGTATGGCTTTGGATTTCAATATTGCTTCCACAGGCGATGAAAGGGATGCAGGGTCCTTCCTTCTGCAACTGCGTACAACGATATTGGAAGAATCCCCCGAAAACGTCATCGATGCTTTAACATACTGGCAAAGGGTTGGTGCGTCATTATGAGGATCGAAAAGCTTAAGCTGGAAAATATAAAGTGTTTTTCGTCTAAGGAATTTGACTTTGCTTCCGGCATCAACTTCATCGGCGGAAAAAACGGTAGGGGGAAAACTACCATAATAGAAAGCATCGGCTTTGCACTCTTTGATAAGACTCCGGAAAAAATCAAAAAAAGCCAGCTGATTAAATACGGCTGCAAAAGCGGCTCAATAGAGATACATTTTAGTATCGGCGATAAAAACTTCCGCTTGAAACGCGATATAAAGTCAAACGGCGGCGATAAACGCGTAGTATATGACGAAACCGGTATGATCGATATAGAGGGTGTTAAGGATTTCAACGCCTGGTTCAAAAGCGAGACGGGACTGGAAGGCGACGTCCCCGACCTGTTCCGTAACATAATCGGCGTAGAACAGGGGGCTTTTACCGCTCCGTTTATGCTTCCAGACGGCGCCAGAAACGAGCATTTCGAAAAGATATTCGGGGTACGTCAATATAGAAATGCCGCGGAAAAGGCGGGGGGCGCACGAAAGCTTTTGGAAAAAGAATTGAGCGATGTAAGGGACGATATAAAAGTACTCGAAGGCAGGCTCGGGTCCAAAGCGGAAAAGCTTGAACAGAAAACCGCCGCGGAAGCGTCGCTTGCGGAGAAGCTGAGCAAAATGCGCGTTATCGAAGAAAAGTTGACCGATGCCCAAAATAAGTATAATAACTATGAGCAACTTTACCGTGATATAGAAAAAAACAAAAACCTTTTATCACAAAGCCAAATCATATTGAACAGCCTTGCCGAAAACATCCGTACCGCAGAATCGGAACTGGAAAATTGCAAAAAGGCTTATACATATACCATAGAGCATAAGGAAGCGTATTCTGCTTATCTTTCGCTGGAAAAACAGCTGCTGGAACTCGAGACAAAACGAAACGAGAGGGACATCCTGCAAAAGGCTGTAAGCAAAACGATGCAGGATCTGAATGCGGTTTTGGCTTCCATTGAAGCAAAAGAAAAACACCTCATGGAAACAGATAAGAAATTGAACGGCGACATATCCCTTTGCATACAGCGGCTGGATAATGCAGTAAAGCCGCTCAACAATGCTCTGACAGCCTGCAACGAGGCAAAATCCTCATTGGACGGGATAACAAAGCAAATCCGCGATTCCGAATGCTCGAATGTAAAGCTGCAGGAACTTTCGAATAGTATAGCGGCGGTTTACGCTCTGCGCAGCTCATTTGCTTCCAACTGCGAAAATATCCTCGCTAAGCAAGCAATTCTTGCATCACTGCCACTCGTTGAAAAGGATCTTCGTCTTTTAGAAGAGTGCGAGGAGCAACGCAAAGCGAAAATCATTTCCCTGGAATCTGTAAAACGGGAGATAACATTGCTCACGGAAGATGCAGAAAGGGCCTCCGACGGACTTTGTCCATATGCCGGTGTTAAATGCGAAACAATAAAGGGCGGATTATCCTCGTTACTTGATAAAAAAATCAAAAGCAAAAAAGAAGATCTGGAGAATTATACAGCTGATATCTCTGTTTTGGACGGGCAGCATTCAAAACTGACATATGCAAGAGACAGGATCATTGAGCTAAACAGTGAAAAGAAAGCTTTGGCTTCCCTAAAAGCCGAGAATGCATCGATGGAAAAGAGCTTTGCTGATTGGAAAAAGGATTTTATTGCCTCCCGGTTTAACGAAGCTTTTGACCACGATGCGCTTTTAGAAACTTACGCCAAGCTAATAGCGCTGCTTGGGGCCGCAGATGCCTTGCAGGTTTTGCCCTTAAAGCTGGATTCCTATTATTCAGATATTAAAAAACATAAGGATGACGCGCTGGCAAGGCTGTGGAAGGAACGTGAATCAATAAATGAAAGACATCTCGCCGCATCTGCCCATCTCAGCAAATTGGAGCGGGGCAAGGAGAGTATTGAGGAAAACCTAAAAAAATATCAGCAAGAGCTTAAAAATCTCGAATCCACAAGGTCTGAGATTGAGCGCGAAAGAAATAAAGCAAATGACATGAATGACGAATGCAAGAAAAGGAACTCACGATTGTTGGAATATTCGGGTCTTGATGATGAGCATAAAAAACTACGGACCGGCATGGAAAAACATAATGAAGGCTATACTCTATATATTTCTAATATAAACAATGCTGAAAAGCTGCCTGGAACCGAAGGTATCCTAAAGCAGCTGCAAAAAAACCTTGCCGATGAAAATCAAAACAAAGTTAATATAAATGCAAAGCTTAAGGATATGCAGGAACGCTACAGTGAACAGGACGCAAATCTTGCAAAAGCCGAATTAGACGACCTTACTATTGAAACCGTTACTTTGAAGGCAGATCTTGAGCATTTGAGATCCAGTCTGGAAAGCATTGAAAAGGAACTGGGCCGAATCAAAAATTGGGAAGACGATTTAACCCGAAAGATCGGGATCCATAAGGACTTAAACAGCCGTTTATCTTTGTTGGAAAACGTAATAAGGCTTTTTCGCGCCGCCGGTGAGCGTATAGCTTCGGGTTACAGAGCAAAGCTGGAGCATCGCGCCAACGAGCTATATAGACAGGTATCCTCCTCTGGCGCTACTTTGTACTGGACGAACGATTACGATATAAAGCTTTGCGAAAATATTGAAGGCCATACTAGCGAACGGTTTTTCAGGCAGCTTTCCGGAGGCGAACAGATGACCGCCGCTTTAGCCATACGTATAAGCATGCTGCAGGAGTTCAGCCGCGCCAACATAGGCTTTTTTGATGAACCAACGACAAATCTTGACCCCGAACGACGCTTTAACTTTGCTCAATACCTTCCGACGCTGTTTAGGAACCTCGAGCAATGTTTCATAATCAGCCATGACGATACCTTTGATTCCATTAGCGATAATATCATCCATGTGGAGTGAATCCCAAGCGCTTCTTATCTTTGCGGTTGAAACCTTGCATTTATTTTGTTATCCTAATGCATATTGGCTCAGTGTTCATTCATACGGATAGATTATGCGGCATGAACGAACCTTATGGAGATGAATTAAATGAAAAAAAGAGATTTTGTATTTTGGATAATACTCGTAGCAGTAGTCGTTGGCTTCGTATCCGGCCTGGTGACGTGGAATCTGGCCGTCAGCGCTGCCGTAGGCCCTTCAAGCTTTATCCTCACGAAAGAACAATATAAACTTTTTGAAGAATTCCGCAAAATCAGCGAGATCAAGACGGTTATCGATAAATATTTCTATCAGGCGCAAACCGATGAAAGCAGGCTTAGGGATGGCGCCTTCAAAGGGTATGTAGAGGGATTACAAGACCCCTACAGCTACTATATGGACGAAGACAGCCTAAAGGCCATGAGGGACTTCAACTCCGGCGAATTCAGCGGCATAGGCATATCCGTAGTTATGAATACCGAAAAAAACCTGCCGATGATAACCAACGTATATAAGGGTTCACCCAGTGAAAAAGCAGGTCTTACCGTTGGCGATATCATTACTGCTGTTGATGGCAATAGTATTAGCGGACTGACGCTCGATCTTGTTGTAGCAAAGATGAAGGGAGTAGAAGGCACTAAGGTCAACGTCAAAATCGAACGTGACGGAAAAGAATTGGATTTCGATATCATCCGGCAGAAAATCGAGCTCGATGTCATCGAAAGCAAGTTGATGGATAATAATATAGGTTATGTCCGCTTGTTTGAATTTTCCGGCAAATCCGGGGAAAAATGTGTCACTGCGTTCGAAGACCTGAAAAAGCAGGGCGTAAAGGGCTTTATTTTTGATCTTCGGGACAACGGCGGCGGATTGGTGGACGAAGCGGCGGTGATCGCTGATTATCTGCTGCCAAAGGGAATCATAGTAGAAACAGTGACGAAGGATGTTGTTGACCATCAATGGAAGAGTGACGCAAATTACTTAAACATGCCTATGATAGTGCTTCAGAACAAAAACAGCGCAAGCGCTTCTGAAATCGTCGCCGGTGCGCTTAGGGATTATGAAGCTGCCACTTTGGTCGGTACACAAACCTATGGCAAAAGCGCAGTCCAGCAAACCTACACCCTTTCCGACGGTACATCTGCCGTACGGGTGACAACTTCCAAGTATAGGCTTCCAAAGGGCGAATATACTCCGCATGAAGGCCTTCCGGCCGATGTTGAGGTCCAATTGCCGGAAGATGTGCTTGACGCCAAAGTACCATTGACTGAAAGCAACGATACCCAGCTTCAAAAGGGGCAGGAGGTCCTGCTTTCGAAAATAAAATAACCGAGATTTTTTATTGATTGTTCCTGTTATAAAAGATGTCTTTTAATATCTAAAGGCATCTTTTTTAATGTAAAAAACGGGAAATCAAATTGACATATAAATCTATTTGGAATAAACTATGATTAGCCGTTATCAGACTGCATCGCGTTAAGGATTAAGTCATTCGCGATGCCTGAAGACTGCGTTTATTTTTGTTTTTTATTCTCTAAGTTTATTTGGAGGTCGATTATAATAAAGAGGTTCATTTCCCTGTTTCTTGTTGCAGCCCTGATATTTTCGCTGCAAACTATTTCTCTGGCGGATTATAACATCCCCATGGAAAACCGTGATCCCGACAGGTATTTTCTGGAGGTAGATCAAACTAACCAGGTCGTAACTGCATATGAAAAAGACGAAAAAGGTGAATTCACAAAGATCGCCCGCCAGATGATTTGTTCAACTGGTGTACAGGAAAAGCCTACACCGACGGGTACGTACAAAATGGGCAGTATGAAGGAACGCTTTGGCTATTTCGTGTTTTTTAACGTCTGGGCCCAGTACTGGTCTCAGGTGGTTCGCGGCGTATACTTCCACAGTATATTATATTCCCGCAAAGACCCAAAAACATTACAATGGCATTCATACAGAAACCTTGGCAGAAGGGCTTCACATGGATGTATACGGCTGCTTGTCGAAGATGCGCGCTGGATATATTACAATTGCCCCGCGGGTACTGAGATACATCTGTTTTTCGGAGAGCGCAATAGGGAATTGACAAAATCCCTGCTGCCGCCGCCAAGGGATCAATATGACCCGGGTGAAGACCCTAATCCAGACCCAATCTACGCGAAGGCATTTGTTAAAACTAAGTATGCGACATTGCGAACTGGTTTTGGAAAGGACGATTACGCAATAAAGTCCCTGCCGAAAGGTACCGAGGTCGAGGTCATCCAGTATGGCATACCGCATATGAAGGTTTCCGATGGCAGGAGGCTTGGCTATGTAAAGGCTACCGAAATTGCCATGTCTGAATTTGAGATGACCCATACGGCAGCCATAGATAAAACGGCGTATGTCACAGCAAAAGTCCCCACCGGAATTTATCAGCGCAATAGGCTGCGTGGAGACCCGCTTGGAACGCTGAATATAGGCGATGAAGCCGTGGTCTTGGAGCGCGGCAGGACGGTGCACAAGATAAAGCTGGGCGCAGTAGAAGGTTATGTCAAAATCTCCGATATAGATCTCTATGAAAAGCATAGCGGTAAATATGGCGCGGTCAAAGGCGAAAACGCCCGTATATACAATTCCCCTGGTATCGGCGTATCTTCTGAGTTTCCGGATGATGGCGAAAGGCTGGAGATTCTGAAGGAAGCGGATGCAAACGGATACCTGCAGGTCGTCTATAATTTTAATCCTATGTATATCAATATCCGGGATTTCGTTCCCGATGATCCTAACGAGAAAATATTTGTGAGGGCAAACTAATGAAACGAATCGTATCTTTGGTCATAGGTATCGCTTTGGTGATTTCCGTTGGATTTTCTGTGACCGCCGGCAAAGCGCAGGCCGCTACCCCTGCAAAAAACCCGAAGTATAAACTGGAAGTTGATGTGCGAAAACAGCGCGTACGCGTTTATGTTCGGGATGACCAGGGCAATTACAATATACAAATCAAAAACATGATCTGCTCGACCGGCAAACCAAGCACACCAACCAGACGCGGTACGTTCGTTATGGGTTCCAGAAAAGTTCGTTTCGGCGAATTCGTCGGTATGAACTGCGCGGCGCAATATTGGACGCATTTGACAAGCCGTACCTATTTTCATAGTATCCTGTACAGGACTAAGAATACTAGCACGCTGATTTCATCCTCCGTACGCAACCTCGGCAAAGCCGTTTCACATGGCTGCATACGCCTCGAGGTAAAAAACGCAAGGTGGATATATGTAAACTGCAATTATGGTACCATTGCGACGGTCGCATCGTCCTTCCCTTCCCACGCCCTCATCCGTCCGGAGAAAACAATGCCTTATGCGATCACTCCAACAAATGCGGATGTGCCGATTCGTAAGAGCGACAATTATAAGTCTGCAGAGCTTGGGAAAGCCGTAGTCGGGTCCGAATATAGAATAGTCGAAAAAGGCAGGTATTACTATAAGATACGGTATAAAGGCAAGGACGCTTTCATCTCTGTAACAAATGTTAAGGAAGTAAACAAGCTTACAGGATATTGGGCGACGGTCAAGAGCAAAACCAAGCTGTTGAACGAACCAAACGGCAAGGCTATGGCGCAATCAAAAACCGGCGACAGATTCGGTGTTTTGTTAAAAAACGCAGGCAAAGGATATTCAGTGGTCTATTACAAGGGTAAGCCTGCTTATATAAAGACTTCCTTGCTGCAATTTGATATTAAAGGCGGCTCACCCGCTTAAACTGAGGTAAGATATTTGAAAAGAGGTATTAAACCGGTCAATATAACCCTATTGTGTGCATCTGTTTTTGTACTGTTATTTGGCACCGGCTGCGAGGCAATGTATAATATGGCGCCCGGCCATGATTCAGTAACACAAAGTACCCAATCTGCCCAAGCAACAAATCAGGGATTGACCGTAATAGATTCCAAGAAAGAGTCATTGGTCACACCCACTCCTACCCCTACGCCGACTCCGACCCCTGTTCCCACTCCTACGCCCGAACCTGAGCCCGACTTGTATTCATATGAGTGGGTTCAAAAGTATGCGCCCTCCGCTATGATGAGCCAATCAGAGCGTACAGGCAGCTATAAGGACGAGGACGGCACAGCCTACGCTGCGTTGGATACCTACAGGGTAGTGATAGAAACAAAAAGCCAGATAGCCTTCGTATACGAGAAGGGCGCGGCAGGCAACTACGATCAGCTCGTACGCTGCATGATGGTAACTACCGGCGGCAAAGGCAACAGTACGCCTCGCGGTGAATTCCAAATGGGTGAACACCGCGTTCGTTTCGGTTTCTTCAATGAATTCAATTGCTATGCGCAGTACTGGTCACAGGTCGTGCGTTCGATCTATATCCATAGCATACTTTACAGCCGGCGTTCTGCATCGTCTTTGATAAAGAGCTCCTACAACAATATCGGCAGGGCTGTCTCTCATGGCTGTATACGCATGTACGTGCCCGATGCGCGCTGGATATATCAAAATTGCGCTCCCGGAACGACGGTCGAGATCACACGTGGCGAAGACCGCTCCGATCTGAAGGATGTTTTGCGTAACGCAAAGAAGCTTAAGCCATCCGGTGAAGCGACCGCAACGCCGACTTTGGCCGACGAGACGAAGACGCCAAAACCTTCCAGAACGCCAAAGCCAACAAAATCACCTAAACCTACAAAGACGCCACAACCTGCAAAGACAAACGAACCCGTAGCAACTTCGGAGAGCGGCGAAAAGCAAACCTCCGCGCCTGCCGCAACAGAAGGCCATTCGCAGGCTCCGTCGGCTACAAACGCCACTGACGCCAGTCCGCAGCCTTAGTGACAGAAGATATCAAGCGTGCCTTACGGCACGCTTTTTTATTTCAATGCGGCTGCAAGCGAATAAATCTTGCACAATTTATTGATACTAACAAAAATGCTATCAATGCCGGAGGTTTGTATATGAAACTTAGTAAGATAATGACGACGGACGTGGCTTGTATACCGCCGGAAGCGTCGGCGCAGCAAGCCGCCGAAACTATGCAGCTGCGCGATGTTGGTGCCCTGCCGGTTTGTGACCAGGACAAAAAGCTCATCGGTATAGTCACGGACCGTGATATCGTAGTACGCGGCATAGCCGCTTCAGCCAGCAATATTGCATTGCCTGTTGAGCTTATAATGACGAGGAACGTCGTGACCGCAGAGCCGGATATGGACGTTTATGACGCCGCTGATCTCATGGCCGAGGAGCGCATAAGAAGATTGCCAGTGATTGACGGAGGAAAACTTGTCGGCATGGTCTCCCTTGGAGATTTCGCTGCGAACCACAAGCTTGACGACACAGCCGGCGAAGTCTTACACGATGTATGCAACGAAATTAACCTTATGGATTAAAGCCTGCGATCGCTAGTCCCGCTCTTCCCAAAGCGAATAGTGTTCCCTGCTCTTTAGAGCGTGAAAAAGCTTATCCTTACAATCAGGAAAGCTGGCTTGAAGGTCAGCCAAAAGCTGTTTTATGCGTTCGCGCGATGTCTTGCCGTCAGCAGGGCAACCGCTTTTTTCTATCGGCAATGCAAGTTTTGCCGCAGTCTTTACTATATCATTTTCAGGCAGATATACGAATGGCCGTATTAGTGTAATATTCGCCCTGCTCAAATACGCTTTGGGTCTAAAAACATCCATCCTGCCGCCATAAAGAACATTCATCAACAGTGTTTCCAATACATCATCCATGTTGTGGGCCAATGCCAGTTTGTTGCATCCCATACCCTTCGCCATATCAGAAAGCGCTCCCCTACGCAGTTTAGAGCATAGCGCGCATGGGTTTTTTTCCTTGCGCTCCTCAAATATCAGCTTGCCATATCCTGTATGCCGTATTTCATATTCTATACCTTCATCTTTGCAATACTGCTTAAGGCGCATGTAGCCGAAGCCATCGAAGCCCATATCGAGGGTTATCGCCTTAACTGTGAAATCCTTTTTAGAGAACAATCTATACAGTTTCAATGTATGCAAAAGCAGAAGGCTGTCCTTGCCGCCGGAAAGACCCAGCGCAACGCAGTCTCCATTCTCTATTAAATTCCAGTCACTGTCAGCACGCCGGAAACAGCCCAATACTTTTTTCATAAACCACATTATATAGCAGCAGCCAACGGCATTACAAGCCGGACCGCGTATATTTTTTTATTAAATGGCAAGCTTAATGTAAAAAGACCCGAACAGATGGAGCGATCGGCGGGCCGGTACGACGCTCCTATACTTGACTCTCGGAGGAATTTGAATGAATAATATACGTACTGATCTGGCACTTGAGACGCGGGAAATGCTAAGCAAGGACGAATTGGACGGCGTTGAAACGAAAGTTGAACGCCAGGGAAGTGAATTGATCACCCATGTCAGGATAACCAACGACAATGGCGTAAGACTCATGGGAAAGGCGATTGGTTCATATGTCACCATAGAAGCGCCCGCACTGCGTGAAAGGGATCCTTTCGAAGAAGAAGCGGTCATACAGATACTTGCGGGGGAAATTAAGAAATTGGCCGGAGACATGGGTGATGATTTTACTACTTTGGTCGTAGGGTTAGGTAATTGGAATGTCACTCCTGACGCACTCGGGCCAAAAGTGATTGAAAAGACCATGATAACGCGCCATATAAGTGAATATCTGCCCGAGCAAATGGACGACAAACTGCGCCCGATCTGCGGAATATCTCCCGGCGTACTTGGCTTAACAGGAATGGAAACAGGCGAGATAGTTCGCAGCATCGTAAATGCAATACATCCGGATCTTGTCATTGTTGTGGATTCACTTGCTTCAAGGCGAACGGAGCGAATCAGCACGACAATACAGCTCACAAATACCGGCATAGATCCCGGATCTGGCATCGGGAACAAAAGGATGGCGTTAAACAGCGAATCGCTTAAAGCGCCAGTCATAGCGATAGGCGTGCCATTGGTGGTTTATGCTTCAACGATAGCGCGCGATATTTTAGAAAATATGCTTCAACAATCCGGTGAAACATCGGAAGAATATGGCGAATCCCGCCTGAATAATCTGGTACTGGGCGTCTTACCCGGAAGTATAGGCGATATGGTCGTAACTCCGAAGGAGATAGACGTGCTTGTTGAAGATATAAGCAGGGTCATAGCAGGCGGTCTAAACCTTGCATTGCATAAGGATATGGATCTGGAATACTCAAGGAGGTTTATGCATTAGTTTTTATCAAGGAAAGAAATCTCCACGTCGTCGCCGATCCCATAATACTGTCTGTATGCATCCACTTCGGTGATGTCCGGAACCATGCTTTTCAACAGCCAGTTACCGTTTGGCGTCATTACGGTCAGCTTTTGTGACGAGGTTTCGTTTATTACCTTGATATCTTTTTGCAGCAAACCCTGACTGTATCCAATGAAGCCGAACATAAAGCAGAAGTATATCATCAGCAAGGCTGAGCAAAGTCCAATTACACCAACGACGATATTATAATTCCTTCGGTTACTGGCTTTCGAGTATTCCAGTAGCCGGACGAATGCGATAGCCATCAATATGTATGCCATGAAAAAATCTCTTTGCTCCATGCTCTTTATAAACAGCAACGGGAATACCGAAGCGCAGGCACCGATAAATAGGAAAAGGCAAAATAACCTGACATCCGATTTTTTTACCATTTTTACTGTAAGCATAATGATAGACAATATAAATAGAGGAGTTAGTACTGCTCCTATATATATGAATATCCCGGCAGGTATATAATTGTGTATCAATCCGATAAGCGGCGTTAATAACATAACTGCAAGCCCTATACGGCATAGTGTTGGGATATTTGATATGCGGAACCCGCCGTTCCCTTCACTTGAATACCTTATTGCGGCAAGCCTGCAGAAAACATATGCAAAACCGGCGTTGATGAGCACATGATCCATAACGAGCCACTTAGACCAGCCGTTAAGATAAGCTCCGGCCACCCTGCTTAGAAAATCGGTAACCAACACATCGTTGCCTGTTTCCAAACCTCCGCTCCAATAGCCGGGACTTAATAGCATTATCGCCGCGCCAATACAAACGCCTAACACAAACAAAAAGTGGAAGGCATATATTTTTTCAAACCTTGCGGCGCAATAAACTATGACAGCTATGCCAAAAATCAGCACGAATAACGAAATATGCTCCGCAAAAAGCTGGGTAGCCAAACCGAGGCCTAGTCCTGCCAACGCCATCTTTGACTTATATGCGGGCTTTTCCTTTGAAAAAATATTCCTTGTTAGATATATATAAGCAACCAGAGGTATTACCGGCGGCACGATATTCGCGAATCCCGATACAGAGGTATAGGTTTCTTTGAACAATTCCCTCGGAATTAAAATTATTGCCGATGCCATTATCAAAAAAGTGATCAAGTCCGGCTTGTTTTCTGTCGAAGCCTTCGAGCATACAAACAACAATAGGGACAATAATCCAGCACAGAGTATCGGTGTAAGTATATGCACAGAGATCATAAGCGCAGTAAGTATATGGGCAAAGAGTTGGCCGTTTTGTTTAGTCCACATTTCGCCCGCTTTGGCAAAAGGGTCTGCAGCTTTGAATGCCCAGTCCCCAGTCTGCGCTGGAACATTATATTCAATAAAAAAGAATAGAATGAAAAACACCGCAAATAAAACGATGACTTTCCAATCTCTTCTTTTTGCGATGCTGATATTCTCCATCATGACCCCTAATTATAAATTTATTACAGCTGACGGCAGCCGCATGTTAATATCTTATCCCCTATCATCTCCCAGAAAGAATATAACCGCTGTACCGGTTCCGGTATGCGAGCCGATGACAGGCCCAATATAATTTATATAGGTTTCTTTAACGGGAAACCTTTCTTTTATCAGCTTATCCAAAAGCACAGCGTCATCAAGTGAATCTGCGTGGCTAATAAATACCGGATTCTTATCAATATCTACGCCCTTCTTCTCAAGCTTTTCCAATAAAAAGTTTATACCTTTTTTGTGTCCCTTTATCTTTTCTTTAACTATGAGCTTGCCCATATCGTTCATATGCAGTACAGGCTTGATGTTCATTATAGAGCCGATCATTGCCGCCGCGCCGCTTATCCTTCCGCCACGCTTCAGATGGTCCAGATCATCAACCAGCACCCAGTGGTTGATTTTCAGACGTATATCCTCGATATACTTTACAAGCTCCTCGGCAGTGGCGCCTTCATCGCGCTTATCCATTGCAAAGCGAACCAATAAACCCTGGCCCAGTGCGGCGCAAAGACTATCCACAGGATATATCTTCCTGTCCGGATATTCTTCCATACACAAATTTGCCGCTAGACAAGCGTTGTTGAATGTGGCGCTCAAGCCTGAGGAAAAACCGAGGTAAACTATATCCTTGCCTTCTTCCAAATATGGTTGCCAAAATTCCATAAACCTTTCGGTATTGATAGATGACGTTTTAGACATCTTACCTTGGCGGATCAATGCAAAAAACGCCTTTGAGGCTTCCACTGTCATACCATCAAAATAATCTTGGCCGTCTATTATATAATTCAGCTTTATACAGGGAGTATTTCTTTCCTGTAATATATATTCTTCGATATCACATGTGGAATCAGTGATAAGAACATAGTCCTGCATTTCAAATACCTCTCTTAATTTATCATATTCAATATTAATTTTATTATCGAAACAAGAAAAAATCAATGAATTGTTTTCTAAGTCGAAACAATATGAACTACACATGATTATATTAAATAACAATGAAATAAATCACAATATATTTTATAAAAAGCACCGATGACATTTCATCCACCGGTGCTTCTCATTCACGCTAAAGATCATCTGCATCTTGCACTGGCGTATTTTCCATTCCGTCAGGCATTCCGGTATAGCTTCCCATTACATCGGATTTGATCTCTCCTCCGCTGTTATCAAAGCCTTTAGTGACCTTTTTTCTATTTGTCTTTGCCATAACATCACCTCAACGGTATTATACCCTGTTTTAGTGACATTACACTTGACACAAATAGTTTTTAGCTTTAACTATTTGTTACCAGGCTGCTTATTGGAAAGGTCCATCATATTGATGTAATAATCATTCATGACAACGTTCTCTTTTACAAGCCTGTCGATAGTCTTATTGATCTCATCAAGCAGGGTTTGGTTTCCCTTGTTTAATGCTACTGCCAAACCTGCTTCTTCCGCCGGTTGCGTTATCGGTACCGTGGATATTACAAGGTCGTCATGTTGACGGGCAAAGCTTTCCGCAACAGGCAATTCCAAAACAACGCCTTCAAGCTTCTTTGCTTTCAACTCTGCAACCAAAGTCGGCACTTCCGGCAAAGAACGCACTTCCGCTTCAACAAGCTGCTCATTTGCAAAGCCTTCCTGTGTGGAGCCTATCTGTGCTCCCACCTTTAAGCCTTTGAATGAATCTACGGCTGTATATTTGCTTTCATCGCCTTTACGTATCAGAACCGCCTGACGCGCTTCATAGTAAATCGATGAAAAATCCACAGTCTTTTTGCGTTCTTCATCAGGCGTAAATGCTGATATCCCGATATCTACTTTATCTACAGGCAGTGCTGCAAGTATACTGTCAAACTGCATCTGCTTTGTCTCCAGCTCAACTCCTAGATCCTTAGCGATCTCCTTGCCGATCAACACATCGATACCGGAAACTTCCTCTTTTTCTCCTGTAAAGTCTATGAAATCAAACGGCGGGTAATCAGGGGATATACCCATAACGATCTTCCCTGCAGCCTTTATCTTTGCAAGTTTATCATTTGTGTCTGCCGGTGCCGCGGCATCCGTTGCTACCGGTTCCGGTGCGACTGATTCAGGCGCTGCTGATTCCGGAGCCGCGGCTGATGGTGACGCAGGCGCTGCAGGTGCGCAAGCTACTCCTATTATCATTATAATGCAAATCGCGATTGCAAGTATTGTCCTCTTTTTCATGTATGCACCTCCATTATTGTTGGAATCATTATAATATATCGTCCTGCGCAAAACAAGCGGATATAATTTTTTATGATCAAAGCTAAAATAGAAATACATCCGGTTAAAAAATGGATAAATATTTCATTGACTTATATCCGCAGGTTTGGTAGACTGCACCCAATACTTTTTCTGAGGTGCAAAGTGAACTCTTTACGATTTTTTATTATTAGCTTTTTTGATGGGTTTATTAACATATTCCTGCTAATTATGCACGCAATTAATAAGAAACGCCGGATAGAAGGGTGCTGCCCAATGATTTGATCTTAATAGAAATCATGAAAATCTGCCGTTTCGGC
>JAVBOF010000032.1:0-16674 GCA_031550915.1 Eubacteriales bacterium
TAAAGCGCCTTTATATTGTATTAAGTATTGTTACTTTAGCGCTTACGCTCCTATTTACAGCAATAAATAACTATTTTGTAACAAAATATATAGTTTTGGCCAACGGGTTGCCGGTAAGCATTATAATCTATCTCTTGCCGTTTATAGTTCTTTTGTCTTCCTATATAATCATGCCTTTTGAGGAATTTACAAAGAAGCTTTATTACAATAATGCAAAAAGCATTTTGGAAAAACGAAAATACCTAATAAAAATTGGGATAACAGGAAGCTACGGCAAGACCAGCACAAAATTTATTCTTGGAACGATACTTTCCGAAAAATATAATACTTTGGTGACTCCCGCCAGCTTTAATACGCCGATGGGGATAACGAGAGCCGTGCGGGAAAGCTTAAAACCGGAACACGAGGTTTTTGTTGCGGAGATGGGTGCCAGATATAAAGGGGATATCGGTGAATTATGCGATCTTGTACACCCGCAGTACGGACTCTTGACATCAATAGGCAAACAGCACCTTGAAACCTTCAAAGACTTTGAAACTATAGTATCGACTAAATATGAGCTGATACAGTCTTTGCCGGAAAACGGTGTGGCATTTTTTCCAGCGGATAATGCCGTTTGTTATGATCTATATAAGGAAACTGAAAAGAAAAAGATGCTTTTTGGCATTGATTTCGAAGGAGAACTGGATCTGCGCGCAGACAATATCAAGTCATCTCCGTCAGGATCCAGCTTTGACCTTATCTGTGGCGACGAACGGATATCATGCAGCACGGTACTGCTTGGACGGCATAATATTTTGAATATACTCGGCGCATGCACAGTTGCAAAGAGCCTTGGAATGACAATTGAGGAGATATCAAATGGCGTTGCTAAGATAGCGCCGATCGAGCATAGGCTACAGTTGTTGCCTACCAATACCGGGATAACCATCATTGACGACGCCTTTAACAGCAACCCCGAAGGCGCAAGGGCGGCGCTTGAGGTATTAGCGGAGTTTGAAGGGCGCAAGATAATCGTTACACCGGGCATGGTAGAGCTGGGGAACGAAACGGAAAGCCAAAACAAGCTTTTTGGAAAAAGGATATCCGCTGTTGCGGACATATGTATCCTTGTTGGAAAGAGTTTTTCCGGATATATTGCCGAAGGATTGAAAGAGGAGCGTTTTCCCGATAGTGCCATATACATAACAGACGACCTTGATGCGGCGACGAAAGAATTGGGCAAGATTACTAAGCCGGGGGATATAGTTTTATTTGAAAACGATTTGCCGGATAATTTTATATGATTTGCGGAGGTAGCTTATGAAATTGAATGTAGCTGTAATTTTCGGAGGTAGATCCTGCGAACACGATATTTCCATAATCACAGGCAATCAGCTGATGGAAAACGCTGATAAGAACAAATATAATATTATCCCAGTCTATATTTCGCGGGATGGGAACTGGTATACGGGCGCGAAGCTGAAGGATATGTCATTCTATCAAAGCTTTGATGAAAATCAGGTAAGGCGAGTATACCTGCCTTCAAACGCGGGAGAAAAATGCCTTATGATATACGGCAAAAAGGGCCTTTTAAACAAAAAAGACGAGCGCATTCCTGTAGATGTGGCGGTTCCTTCGGTGCATGGTATGAATGGCGAGGATGGGACATTGCAGGGTTTGCTTGAAATGGCGGATATACCTTATGCAAGTTCCGGCGTTCCGGGTTCGGCAGTTGGAATGGATAAGATATTGATGAAAGCTATTTTCAAGGGAGGAGACATACCGGTATTGGATTCGGTCTCCTGTGAACGCGGAAGGTGGGAGCTTGAAAGTGATAAGATGATTGCCGAGATAGAGCAAGCTTTGAACTATCCGGTATTCGTAAAGCCGTGCAATTTGGGATCGAGCATTGGAATAAGCCGTGCAAATGACAGGGAATCCCTAAAAAAAGCGGTAGAGATAGCTTTTAACTATGACCGGAGGCTTTTGGTCGAAGCTGGACTCACCGATTTCTTTGAGGTGAACTGCTCCTGTCTGGGGTATGGAGCGGATGTTCGCACATCCGTCTGCGAAATGCCCGTAAACTGGGAAGAATTTCTTACATTCGATGATAAATACATGCGCGGAGGAAAATCTGAAGGCGGGATGCAGGCATTGCAGCGTAAAATACCCGCGCCGATAGATGATGGGCTGTGCGATCTGGTACAGTCGCTTTCGGTGAAGATATTCCGGCTACTGGATTGCAAGGGTGTGGTTCGCATAGACTTCATGTTTGATAAGAACAAACAGGAACTATATTGCTGTGAAATAAATACTGTGCCGGGCTCATTCGCTTTTTACCTTTGGGAGCCTTTGGGGATAAAGTTCAGCAGTCTTATAGACAGGATAATCGAATATGCGCTTCAGGCGCATAAGGATAAGGAAGAAAACGTGTATGCGTTTGACAGCAGCATTTTACAGAAGGTAGTCAGAGGCGGGTCAAAAGGCAGCAAGATGCATGGCAAGGTTTAATCTGTAGCTTTTTGGGCAATTGCCGCGATATGCAGCGGATAATGCGCAGATAACCTGCTGACAGTATCCGAAGGTATACGGAGCGTGATCCAAATGCGCGAGGCTGATTTTTGGAGAAAAACTGAAAAAGGTATTGAATGCTTTCTGTGCCCGCACACATGTAAATTGGATGACGGGCAATGGGGGCTTTGCGGCGCGAGGAAAAACGAGGATGGTATATTGCGGCCAAAATCGTATGGCCGGCCAAACTCGTTACAGATAGATCCTATCGAGAAGAAACCATTGAAGAATTTTTTGCCGGGAACGAAAACGCTTTCATTCGGCTGCCGCGGATGCAATCTGTTTTGCCCGTTTTGTCAGAATCATACTATTTCAAGAAAACGCCCGGAAGATAGTCAACAGATCATGATGCCTCTGGAAATTTTGGAAAAAGCTGTACAGCTCGGACTTCCTTCAGTATCATATACATATAACGAACCGGGCACGTTCTTTGAATATTTATTCGATACCGCCTCGCTAATCAAGGGGAGGGGCATCAAGAACATAATGGTAACGAATGGCTATTTGAATGCCGGTCCGTGGGACAAGCTGCTGGATGTTGTGGACGCGATGAATATTGATGTGAAATCTGCAGATGAAGAGGCATTCAAGCGTACTTGTGGGGGCGATCTCGGCATCGTTTATGCGAATGTTGAATCAGCGATCGATCGAGGATGCCATGTTGAGATTACATGCCTTATGGTCCCGGGGCTTTGCGGCATCGATTCGGTAACGAATGTGGCAAAATGGCTCGGAAAGCTGGATAAAGATATACCTATGCATATCACAAGATATTTCCCTTTTAATGGACAAGGCGAACAAACGCCGGTCGCGGATATGAAAAAAGCACAGGCATTTGCACAGACATCTTTGAATTATGTTTATCTCGGAAACGTATAGAATGGAGGTTTTGGCATGGGACATATAGCAGGAATGTTTATTGCGCCTCACCCGCCAATACTTATACATGAGATTGGCAAGGGCAAGGAGCGGGAGGCGGGCGTCACTTTACATGGATTGAATATGCTGACCAGCATCGCCGAGGAACTGGATTTTGACGTTATACTTTGCATAACTCCCCATGCGCCTATGTTCAGCAACGCTATGTGTATACTGGATTTCCAATCTTATGAAGGAGGATTGGAGAGCTTTGGACATAAAACTAATAAAGTCTGGCAAAAGGATACCCAATTGATTGAAGCGCTGGTTTCGAGGTTTGAAGCAAATGCTTTGCCGTTTGTACGGATGAACGAAAGCGAAGCGGTAAAATACAAGCAGCCATCGACGATCGACCATGGTTCGGCAGTCCCCATGAGCCTGATTTTTAAGTCCTACCACAAAAAGCTGGCATGCCTCTCGCCCGGATTTTTGGATAAAGAAACGTTATATAATGCCGGAAAGGCTATACGTGAAGCCGCTTTACACCAAAAATCCAATGTGCTCATACTTGTCAGCGGTGATCTTTCGCACTGCCACGGAAAAGGGAGCTATGAATATACCCCTGAGGGACCCGAATTCGATAAACGGCTAGAAAAGGCTTTGGCGGCAGGAAACAGGGAAGTTATTCTTCGTATGAATGACGATTTTTTGGACAAAGCCGGGACTTGTGCCTATAAACCTATCGTAATGGGGCTTGGCGTTTTCGAGGGACATGACGCGGATTTCCAGGTTTATTCCAACGAAGCACCGTGGGGAGTGGGCTATCTGACAGCAAGTATATTGCCAACCGGATTGAAGAAAAGGAATATCAACTATACCTTGAAGATAGAGAAAAAAGTTGACGACTATGTTGAACTGGCCAAGGAGACGATAGAAAAATATACCGGTCACCGGGTCGTTCCGGCGTGGAAGGAATTTGCATGGGATAAGGACGAAGCCTTCATAAGGCGCTGCGAAGATACTCGTGCAGGAGCTTTCGTTTCTTTGCATAAGGGCGGGGAACTGCGCGGATGCATCGGTACCATATTGCCTACACAGGATTGCCTTGCAGATGAGATAATGTATAGCGCGGTCCAAGCCTGTTCTGAGGACCCCCGCTTTGGCGCTGTCCGCGAGGAAGAGCTGCCATATCTAGATATAAAGGTCGATATCATGGGACAGCCTGAAAAGATAGAGGATGTATCCATGCTGGATGTAAAAAAATACGGTGTCATCGTAGAAAAAGGCGGGCGGCGCGGATTGCTTCTGCCGGATCTCGAAGGCGTTGACACCGTAGAAAAGCAGATTTCAATCGCTATGCGGAAGGCCGGCATCTTGGATGGCAGCAAGATAGATCTGTATAGATTTGAAGTTGAACGCCACGGCTGAATGATAATTGCTTTATAAGAACACACTTGTAAAACGCAAATAAAGGCGTATAATTTACTTGTGTGTCTTTTTGTGGTCTGACCGCAATATGCACCGAACAACAATAAAATAATGATGTGAGGGATGCTTATGCTGACAAAAACAAAAGAGTTGGAATTAAAGATCTTCGCAGAAAAGATACGTCTCAACGCGCTTTCCGCAATCAATTCCATTGGATTGGGACATGCCGGCGGCGCTTTGTCCATTGCAGAGATTTTAGCAGTCTTGTATGGCGAAAAGATGAACATAAGGCCGAATGAACCAAACTGGAGGGAGCGGGATTTTCTCGTCCTTTCAAAAGGCCATGCAGGCCCGGGGCTTTACGGAGCACTTGCGATAAAAGGATATTTTGATGAATCTCATCTTCGGACTATGAATAAACCCGGTTCGATCCTGGTAAGCCATGTTGATATGACCAAAACTCCAGGTGTGGATATGACTGCAGGGTCGCTTGGACAGGGCGGTTCCTGCGCAGCGGGCATTGCGCTGGGCAATAAGCTTGACGGCCTTGATAATTATACATATACCATATATGGCGATGGTGAATGCCAGGAGGGGCAGGTATATGAAATGCTTATGTTTGCCAGCCAGTATAAGCTGACAAACCTGATTTGCTTCGTGGATAACAATGACCTGCAGATTGACGGGAGGATCGCAGAGATCAACGATATACGCGATATGAAAGTCAAGGCTGAAGCGTTTGGCTGGCATGCCCAACAGGTAGACGGACACGATGTGCAGGCCATTAGTGAAGCTATCGACATAGCAAAGAGCGTTGCTGACAAACCTTCGCTGATTGTATTAAAAACAAAGAAGGGCCGGGGCTGGTCGCAGTCTGAAGATAAACTGGCCAGCCACAGCATGTCTATATCGGACGATATGCTTGAACAAGCTAACGGAGAGATAAACGCCAGGATAGAAGCCTTGGAGGCTGAACTTGCGAAGGAGGTGCAAAAGGCATGAGGGAAATAGCAAATATAGCAAAAGTTTTGGAAAGCGACCCGCAGGAAATGCGGAAGGTTTTTAACGATACGATGATCGAAATGGCAAAAGCAGATAGGGACATTATCCTTCTGGATGCTGACCTTATGGCTGCCATGGGAACGAAGCCTTTTGCGGTTGAACTTCCTAACCAAACGATAAACTGTGGTATTCAGGAAGGGAATATGGTCTGTGTTGCAGCAGGTCTGAGTTCCGTTGGCAAAAAACCATATGTACATACGTTCGGGGTGTTCTCCACGCGCAGGGCAAATGACCAGATATCCATTTCGTGCGCTTATTCCAAACAAAATCTGAAGATAATAGGCTCTGATGCAGGCGTGACCGCATCGCTTAACGGCGGTACCCATATGTCTTTTGAGGATCTGGGGAATATGCGGATAATTCCGGATATGACCGTAATAGATCCTACCGACAATGTTATGCTGAAGTCGATTTTGAAGGATACAAAGGATCTTCCGGGCATGTTTTATATTCGGCTGGTTCGAAAGAACATCACAAAGATATATGAAGAGGGAAATACCTTTGAAATAGGCAAGGCAAAGCTATTGAGGGACGGCAACGATGTAACAATAATTGCAGAGGGCGTATGTGTGGAAGAAGCGTTGAAAGCAAGCGCCGAACTTGAGAAAAAAGGCGTTTCCGCGGCCGTTATCGATATGTTCACGATAAAGCCTATAGACAGGGATATTATAACTGAATACGCTAAAAAAACAAAAGCGATTGTCACAGTAGAGAACCACAGCATATATAACGGGCTGGGATCTGCTGTTGCGGAGGTTTTGGCTGAGAATGAACCTGCGGATATGGAAAGGCTCGGGGCGAAAAAGTTTGGCGCCGTTGGATTCCAACCGTATCTGACCGAGTATTTTGAAATATCCTCGCCTTTTGTTGTCCAAGCGGCCGAAAAGGTTTTGGCTAGGCGTAAGGCTAGATAGAGTTCAAAAGCGTCGATGTAATATTGAAACGAGGCATAAAAAGTAACATAACCAATAGGGTTTTGTATAAAAGCCCTATTGGTTAGCAATTTGTTTTAGTTTTAATGGAAAGGCTAAGGGGAATAATGATCAAAGCGGAAGTTAGGATGTCCAAAGGCGTTTTTATGGACTTTTGTAATTTCATATCTTACCAGCAGGGATTAAAGCCCTATATCATAATTGGAGTACCCGTACTGTTCCTGCTTATTGGTATAGTATCCAGCATCATTGCCAGCATATATTACGGCATCGTATTTTTGGTCTTGGGTATTCTTGTCTCGATAATGTATTGCCTGACGGCTTCCTTTGCAATAAGCCGGACAAAAAAGACAGCAAAATTCGACGACAGCAAAATAGCCTACGCCGTCATATTTGGAGAGGATATAGAATGGATATTGCCGGAGGGTTCACGCTTGCTCGAATGGACGTCTTTCAAGAAAATATATGATGTTCCCAAATATTATTATTTGTTTTTGGATCTTTCCAATATAATAATAATACCAAAGGACAATATAACTATTGGCCAAGCAGATGACCTTTCCGGAATGTTCAGGAGCAAATCAGGAAAAAACTATGTAAGGAAAGAGAAGCTGATTTTTGGCTTTATAGGAAGTAAGAAATAAAAACGTACGCGAATGGTTAAGTGAATATACATGGAAAACTTTAGACAAGACCTTACAACAGGCAGTGTAAGCAAAAACCTCATCAAATTCAGCATCCCGTTTCTTTTGGCGAATACACTTCAAGCTTTATATAACGTTGTCAATATGGTGGTTGTCGGCCACTTCGCGGGCCCTCAAAGCATATCGGGCGTAAATATTGGTGGACAGATAATGCTGCTGGTCATGAGTCTGATTATCGGTTTTAGTATCGGCGGAACTATCTTGATCGCACAATATATTGGCGCAAAGCAATACAACGAGGAAAAGCGGGTAATCGGCACCCTGTTTTCAATCTTTATTATTGCGGCAATCGTAATAACCGCAATAATGTACATATTTTGCGATCCTATTTTACGGCTTTTGGATACTCCTGCGGAAGCTTGGTCGGAGACAAGGGCATATCTGCATATTACGATAGGCGGAACGATATTCGTGCTAGGCTATAATGGCATCAGCGCGGTATTGCGCGGTATGGGTGATTCCAAACGGCCGCTTTTGTTCGTATTTATATCTATAATTATAAATGTTGTTCTGGACCTTGTGTTCATATCCGTTCTGCATATGGGCGCGGCAGGCGCGGCATGGGCGACGATCATCGCGCAGGCTGCCGCTATGATATTCTCAATAATATACCTATCAAAAAAGGATTTTGTATTCGATTTCAAACTTAAAAGCTTTCGGATAGATCCGCGAAACGCAAAACTTTTGTTTAAGCTTGGATTGCCGTCTGCAGTCCAAACGAGCGTCGTGCAGTTTTCGTTCCTGGCGATTATAGGTATGGTAAACAGCTTTGGCTATATCGCAACGGCGGTAAACGGCATCGCCACGCGTGTAAGCGGATTCGCCACACTGCCGGGGCTTGCAATGTCTGCTGCAATTGCGGCGATGGTCGGGCAAAACATTGGAGCAAAGCAATATGAAAGGGCCAGCAAAACCATGTTTACGGGCATGAGCATATCGGCGGGGATATCTTTAGTAATAACTGCTATAGTATTCATCTTTCCGCACGGCATCATGGCAGCATTTACATCCGACCCTAACGCTATCGAAATGGGTACATCCTATATGCGTATCAGCAGCTATTATTACGTCTTATTATCCTTAGTATTCTCGATAAGCGGCCTTGCGAACGGATCCGGACATAATACGTTTGTCCTATTCAATTCGTTGCTTTCTTCTTTTATACTTCGCCTGCCGCTCGCGTACCTGTTCTCACATGTACTTGGATATGGCCTGGACGGTATTGCGATGGGTATCTCCGTTGCTCCGGTTGGTTCTATAATAGCTGCAGTGATCTTCTACAGGCTTGGCGTTTGGAAAAAACCGCGCGTGAAGCTTATTGGTGTGGACGACACACCGAGGGACAATACCGATGGATGGGAATAGAAATGTTGCTCGTCAAGACATAAAAAATAAGCAATAAGAACTGCCATTTATAGTTATTAACTGATATACTCTTTTTCTCTAAAAAAACAAGAGGGCGCATTTTGGTCGAACACCGGCGAAAAGGGGCTTTAGAAACTTAACAGGTTCAGAACCATTTGAGAGGATTTGTTTGCCTGCGCTAGTACGGCAAGAGAACTCTGCATCAATAGCTGCTCCTTAACCATATTGCTGATTTCCTTAGCCATATCTACATCGCGGATCCGCGATTCCGCTTCGGTAAGGTTTTCTTCCATTATGTCGAGATAGTTTATCTTGTGTTCTAACCTGTTTGTCAAAGCTCCTAAATTTGCGCGGTTTGTAGAGTTGATGTTTATTGCGTTTTTGATATTTTCTATTGATGCGGACGCGTTTATACGCGTTAAAATATCCAAACCATCCAGCCCAAGAAAGGACAAGTTGGATTGCGGGATCGAAATATTCAGCTTGTCGTAAGAATTCGGGCCAGATTGTACAACTATCGAAGAACCGTCAAATAGTTTTTTATCGTTGAACGAAGCGCCTCCGAAGATATCGCTGAGCTCCTTTGCAAGCTGCTGGAACTCTTCGTTCAGAGCTTTACGGTCAATAATGTCCTCGTTGGTGTCCGAAGCGCTTTGAATGGACAGTTCGTTCATTCTCTGTAAAATGTCATGAACAGTTTGAAGCGATCCTTCAGCGGTTTGAAGCAATGATATGGCATCCTGGCAATTTTTTGATGCTGTTCTAGTACCACGGAT
Source organism: Eubacteriales bacterium (assembly GCA_031550915.1). Lineage (GTDB taxonomy): Bacteria > Bacillota > Clostridia > Christensenellales > MGBC116941 > JAVBOF01. Next base: position 9,679 of record JAVBOF010000032.1, read on the forward strand.
CTGCGCACGCATCTTTTCGCTTATGGCAAGACCAGCGGGGTCATCTGCAGCACTATTAATTCGATAACCGGAACTAAGCCGCTGGATAGACTTTGCAAAGTTATCCGCATGCGAATTATATTGCCTGTGTGCAAACATAGCTGAAATATTATTGTTGATATACATCCTTGCCTCCGGTATTGCCATAGCATCCTTGCCAGCCGGATACGCAGAAAGGACTTCCGGTACCCTGACAAAACGTATTATATCATATTTTGTGCAAAAAAGATACATATAGAAGCAATTTTGATAGAATGGGCAATTGAAAACATAAAATATATGATGTATCGTATAGGTTAAAAGAGTGGATGCAAACGTTTTTTGTATTGGACAATCCCATAGTATTTAATTAAGCGGTACGCATCCCAAAAGCTAAATATACGAGAATGCTTTGAATATATCTGAAAGGTATACACACATGAAGAAAGCTATTTGCTACCTTGTTACGACAATCACAATTATAGCCATGACCGTTCTCGGCTCGTGCATGATAAACCCCAATGATTACGCGGGTAAGCGTGTCGATCTTGAAAAAGTCAGGGCGATCGTACATATAACGGATAAAGTGGAAAAAATAACGCCGACACCAAATTTGACGACTCCTTCGCCAACGCCGACGGTTGTAGTGGAAGAGGAATCTGCACCGGAGCCTACGCCGGAAAAAACATTCGCTTTGCCGGATTACAGCGAAGCGGAGCTAAATGGCGGTAATGATTCAGAAGCGGATGAAGCAGTAATTACGGAACCCCCGTCTGATAAAAGAGCAAGCGATTTGCCTAAGGAAACCCCGCCGGCGGAAAAAGAGGTCAACATGAACAATTCCATACCTGCCAGCAAGGCCAGTTTGAAAGGCCTTGTTATAGGGATCGACCCGGGGCATCAAAGCAAAGCGGACTCCAAGACTGAGCCGGAAGCGCCGGATTCAAAGACGATGAAAAAGCGTACATCATCAGGCACGCAGGGAATAAAATCTAAGACGCCAGAATACAAAATAAACCTGATCATCGGCCTGGCGCTGAAAAAAGAATTGGAAGCCCGCGGCGCGAAAGTCGTGATGACACGTGAGAAAAATGACGTAAAGATATCAAATGCCGAACGCGCGATACTTTTGAACAAAGCAAAAGTGGATTTTGCCATCCGCCTGCATTGCGACGGCAACACCGATGCCGACAAACACGGCACCTCGGTCCTTATACCTTCCGGCAAGTATTGCAAGGCAATTGATTCCTCCAGCAAAAAGATAGGAAAGATCATGCTGGATGAGTTTACGGAGGCAACGGGGTCCAAAAGCAATGGCTTGAGTTCAAGATCCGACCAGACCGGATTCAACTGGTCTAAGGTACCAATATGCAATGTCGAGATGGGATTTATGACAAACGTTAAAGAGGACGCACTGCTTAATGACGCGGATTACCAAAAAAAATGCGTGAATGGACTTATAAACGGCATCACAAAGGTATTTGAAAACTATTATAATTAGTGTTGACAGAAATAAAACCAGGATGTATACTAGGTGTACTAGTACGAATAGTACACCTAGTACTATTTTCCGGCCGTTATAAGTTTCAACATACAGGAAAGACATGCATGTAGTTTTGAAAGGAGTTTGGTTAAATTGCTGATAATCGATAGATTATCCCGTAGCCCGGTATATGAGCAAATCATAGAGCAATTCAAAAATCTTATCGCCGTTGGGCAGTTGCAGCCCGGAGGCGTGCTTCCTTCCGTTAGATCTTTGTCTCAGGAGCTTTCCATAAACCCGAATACTTTGCAAAAAGCGTATTCGGAAATGGAACATCAGGGACTATGTATAACGGCGCCGGGAAGCGGGCGGTATATCACGCCCAACGCAAAGGAGTTGATCTTTGAAATGAGAAAAAAAAGGCTTGGTGAACTGGAAAGCCTGCTATACGAACTGGCAGCGGCAGGCATATCAAAAGAAGAGATAATTAATAGTGTGAAGGCCATTTATAAAAATACGGCTGTAGCGGGAGAGGAGGGGCTTGAAAATGATTAAAGCAGAAAACATCACTAAAATGTTTGGGGATAAAAAAGCGCTGAATCTTTTGAGTTGTGAGATACCGGAAGGCTGCATCTTTGGTATGGTCGGCGCAAACGGAGCCGGAAAATCGACGCTCTTACGGCTATTGACGGGTGTGTATAGTCCGGATTCGGGTAGTGTAACAATGGATGGTAAAATCATATATTCATCTCCGGACGTAAAAGCGAAGCTTTCATTTGTACCGGACGAACTCTATTTTTTACAAAACGCCAATATGAAACGCATGGCAAAGCTCTACCAATGCAGCTTTAAGGATTTTGATACCGGGCGCATGGAAAAACTGGCATCAATATTCGGCCTGAGCACTAAGGCCAACATAAATACTTTTTCGAAGGGCATGAAACGTCAGGCGGCAACGATATTGGCGCTGTCTTGCAGAACAAAATACATCTTCCTTGATGAAACGCTGGACGGTTTGGACCCTATAGTGCGTAACCTTGTTAAGAAGGTGTTGTATGACGATATCTGCGAGAGGGGCGCTACGGCAGTTATAACCAGCCATTCTCTCAGGGAACTGGAGGATACCTGCGATCAGCTTGCTTTGCTGCATGAGGGCGGGATAGTGTTCCAAAGCGATATACAGGACCTTAAAACTTCGCTGTTCAAGGTTCAGGTCGCATTTGGATATGAATTTGACAGCAAGCTTTTTGAAGGAATTGACGTTAAAAACTATAGCCAAAACGGGAGTGTTGCAAATCTCGTGGTTGGCGGAGATAAAGACGAAGTACAGGTTTGTCTGAGAGGCAAGAACCCGATGTTGTTGGAAATATTGCCGCTTTCGCTCGAAGAGGTTTTTGTTCATGAGATGGAAGCGTTGGGTTATGCATTTGAAGGGGTTTTGGAGTTGGAAGAGGGGGTAGCGAAATGAATAGATCGTTCAATTTGAGGCTGTATGCGGAAGGCTTGCGGAGGGTTCGCGCGCTGGGAATAGTCTTTGGCGTACTCACGCTGTTGATATCGTTGATACCTTCGATAATGAATGCTGTTACAGCAACCTATAAAGACGGAGCAAGCTTTTTGCCAAATGTCGTTGATATAGCGCCGGTGTTGATTCCTTTTGCCTTTATAATAGCTGTAGTAATGATATACCGCGCTTTTTCCTTCCTAAACGCGAGAAACACCAGCGATTATTATCACAGTATAGCGCACACGCGTGCAGGTATATATTTCAGCTTTGCCGCCGCCGCGATGACATGGGTATATGGAATTATAATCGTCAATATTGCCGGTACAGTGTTGGTATATGCTATTTGCGGAACACCGTTAAACGCGCAGATGATTTTGCCGCTGATTCTTAATTATATAGCTATGGCCACCTTTGGAGCGGGCTGCGCGGCGATCGCCACATGCCTGACAGGGGTCTGGATAGGCAACATCATTTTAACTTTGATCATTGCTTTTTTGCCGAGATTCCTTATTTATGCGTTACAGGTCATAACGGAAATGGTAGCGAATCTGGGTGTTGCTACTCTCGGGTTCATCTTTCAGGATAAAACGAATTTAGTAACGGGTAGTGTTATAAACGCGTTTTTCGGCGGAAGCGACTATAATATATTATTGCTTAACCCAGGGGCGATAGCATACACGCTGATACTTGGTTTGATCTATATCGGCTTAGGTTACCTTTGCTTCAGCAAAAGAAAGTCGGAGCTCGCCGGTCGTAATACCCAAAGCAGGGTTCTGCAGGGTGTTTACCGTTGCTTATTGGCCGTTCCGTTCCTTATTATCGCAAGTATACTTGCAGTCTTCTCGAATTCGGAGGAGACGGTCTTTGGAGTTATTATAGTCGTCATTTTAGCACTGTTCATTTACCTGTTGTTTGAGCTATTAACAACAAAAAAAGCGAAAAACCTGCTTAAGGCGCTACCGTTCTTCCTTATACCGATAGCTTTCAGTATACTGTTTGTATTTGGCGCCAATGGATTGGCGAAAATGATAACCCTGACAGATGAGGACGTAGCAAATGTAGAATCGATATCTTTGCTTGATTCCGGAATATATGACAGCAAATCATCCGGATATCTGATTGGCGACAATATAAGTCCGACGTATGAAAGGTTGAAAGGCAAAGAAATTGTAATCGATGATGAAGCGCTAGTCAGGGACATAAGCGAATACGTAAACCTGACGAATGATAGGTCAAATGCCGTATTCGGAAGCGTAATAGGATCCCACAAGGTTTCGTTCAACCTAAAAAATGGTGGAAAGAAACTCTGCATTATTGGCCTGAACAATGAGCTTATCGATAGGGTTGCAAAGAATATTGCAAAAAGGAAGGATGTAATGCAGACTGTATTGGCAAAGCCAACGGACGACGAAATAAAGTTGATAGAGCCTTTAAATGGGTTGGACAGGACTGCGACATATAAGATATGGCAAGCTCTTAAAGAGGATTACGCCGCCATTGGTGCAGAGAAATGGGGGCAATCGATGAACGGTAACGCAGGCAATATCTCGAATCCGTATGATTTTGAAGCGGTATTTAGTAATTTGCCTGTTGAAAGCAAAGATACGCAGAACGAAGGGTATGGTGCAGGTAATATTGAAAATATTTATGTTAAGGGCAGCATAGGGATGCGTAATTTTTACTGTTCTTATCCAATAACCGACAAAACTCCAAAATCGGCCGCACTGTATATGAAATTGCTTAACGAAGCGAATGGAGAAAAAGTCTTAAATATGCTTAAAATAGTCGAAGATGGTAAGGAAAACGATGCTCAGATAATAAACATGTCGCTTACCATGCAAAACGCGCAAGGATTGCTGACCGATGAAAACGGTGAATATAGCAACCAATTTTATATGTCAGACGGTAAGGAAAAACTTGAGATAGCAAAGATCATCATAGCGAACGGCATAACAGAGCCGGATATAAATAAGCCTTTCTTAAGCCTTTATATTGATAAATTTGGATCTGTAAACAGCGAACACGCAAACGTAAAGATATCCCTTACAGATGACAAACTGAATGCGCTTATCGAAATATTCAAGCATCAAGGCGCAGAAGAAAATGCGCAGGAAAAGGCAATATCCGTGCCCGCGCCCGATGTCGTCATGGAATAAAAAACTATTCGGTCACAGAGCTATATAGACAGCCTCCGGCAGGGGGCTGTCTTTTTGAGTAGATTGCTTGTCTCGCGGGCTTCACATACTCGATTCAATGCCCTATAATAATATTATTCGTATTTAGTAAGGAGAATCCATTGGAAAAGCTTGAGATCGTTGTTCCAACTTTGTTTGGAGTTGAATCCGTAGCTTCGGATGAAATCAAAAAACTGGGTTGCGAAATAAAATCCGTAACCGACGGCAGGATAGTATTTTATGGCTCGTTTGAGGATGTCTGCAGGGCAAATATATGGCTGCGGACCGGAGACAGGGTGCTTATAAAGATAGGCGAATTTTCGGCACTGACCTTTGATGAACTTTTTGAAGGATGTAAAGCCCTTCCTTGGGCGGATTGGCTGCCAAAGAACTGTGCGTTTCCGGTCAAAGGGTTTTCGATCAAATCTGCGTTGTTCAGCGTACCGGATTGTCAGGCATTGATAAAGAAAAGCATTGCCGAAGCAATGAGCAAGCGCTACAATATAAAGTGGTTCAAGGAGGACGGTCCTCTTTACCAGATATCGTTTGGTATCATCAAAGATGTTGTGACATTGATGATAGATACGACAGGCGCGGGCCTACACAAACGCGGCTATAGGCAAAATGCCAATGACGCGCCGCTCCGCGAAACGCTGGCTTCGGCAATAATATCTATAAGCAGATGGCAGGAGGGCAGGCCTTTAGCAGACCCAATGTGCGGTTCGGGCACGTTTCCGATCGAAGCCGCAATGATGGCGCAAAATATGGCCCCGGGACTGGAACGGGGTTTTTACGGAGAGGCATTGGAGCAACTGCCGCCCACGCTTTGGAAAACGGTAAGGGAAGAGGCCAAAGAAGCGATGAAACCGTGCGGTGAACTGGAGATATTTGCATCGGATATAGACAATAAGAGCGTAGAGCTGACGAGGGAGAACTGCAGAAAGGCAAAGGTCCAGAATATAGTCCGCGTAAAACAGATGCCTTTGAAGGATTTTTCAGCCGAAAGTGCCGGCGGAACGCTGGTTTGCAACCCTCCTTATGGCAAAAGACTAGGGGAGATAAAAGAGGCGGAAAAGCTATATAAAGAGCTTGGAAAGATGTATGGGGGCCTTGAAAGATGGAAGCTCTATGCGCTTACGTCCCACGAGATGTTTGAGCGTTATTTTGGTAAAAAGGCGGATAGAAAACGCAAGCTTTATAACGGAATGATGAAATGTGATTTGTATATGTACTTTAAACCTGCACATAAAACCTGAAACGTGTACCAATACTTGATTTTCTTCTTATTGTAAAAAGATGCTCATCATATATAATGTAATAGGGGTGTTCTTATGCGTTCTGCATGGATCAACGACCTTACAATAAACGTTCTGAAAACCACAGGGGAGCTGGCCTGCGCTGAAAATGCGCAGGGGACATATGAACGTCTGACTTCCTATTCAAAATTCTACAAATATGCGTGCAGGGAAAGCCAGAGCGCGACACTCGAAATAGAGCTTTCTATGCTTCGGGTATATTTTAAGATGATCGGTTGCGACGCGGATATAATCGTCGATAAGCATATTGATACAGGTAATATTTTTGTTGAGAGGACGAGTATTATTTCTTTTTTGGATAATTGCATGCAAAGCCATAACGGTATTGCGCAAGTGAAGATAAATATTCAAAAGAAGAACGACGATGCAGTATTATACGCGGCAATCGAGGACAAGGCATATATACTTAGACTATTATAAGGAGAACGAAATTGATCAATATTCTGATAGCGGACGATGAGGACCTCGCGAGATATGCTTTTAATATAATCGTATCCA
>JAVBOF010000101.1:0-10588 GCA_031550915.1 Eubacteriales bacterium
TACAGCAAAACATGGCTCCGGCATCAAAAAGCGTGCAGGATAACGGCGGCGTGATGAAGCATGCGCAAACGAATACGGTGCAAACACCAAGGGACCCAAGCGTTGTACAACAGGGGCAGGACGCGAATGCCGGGCAAGCGGGACGGAACGCCGGGAACGTACTTGTCACTGGAAACTACAGGGACAGCAGCGTAAATGCGCTGGTCGCAAAAATGGAAAACCTTTTTGCACAACTGAAAAACGAAGGCGCGTTGAAACCGCCGGAGGAAGGCCTTAAGGAAGCCTCAAAAAATTGGCCGGCATCTATTGATCAGATAAAGAGCGAGCTTTCAAGCACGAAGATAGGCATGCATCAGGCCGCGTCTCAACTGGATGGGTTGCGCGCACAGAACGATATGGCGACTAATTTTTCACGGTTTGCATATGTACAGATACCAGTAAACCTCAACGATAACCGCCAGACTGCTGAGCTATATGTTTTACGCAGGGATCCGAACAAGGGGAAATTGGACGCGGAGAACGCGACGATATTACTTGCCTTGGATACCGAAAACATGGGCAAAGTGGAAACTTTGATAAAAGTGGAAGGTAAGAATGTTACACTGAAATTTAAACTGGATGAGGTTCATAAGGACGAGATAAAGATGAAGACTCTTGACGTATACAATTCCTTGAGAGAAAAGGGATTCCGGCTTGCGGATATGCGCGTTGACGCGCTAGTAGAGCCGGTCACTCCGCTTACTGCAGAGGCGGCGCTTTTAGAGGATTCCGTAGCGTCATCGCATATGGTGGATTTTGAAGTATGAACGATAACAAAGGTTTTGACGAAAACAATAAGCGGCGCGCTAAGGTACGGCAGGCTGCCGCGCTGAACTACAACCCTGAGGATGGCGGCGCACCGGTAGTGGTAGCGGCAGGCAGCGGGCATATCGCCGAGAAGATGGTCGAGCTGGCGGAAGAAAACAAGGTGCCGGTCGTTGAAGACGCAGGCCTTGCCTCTGTGCTTAGTAAGATCGGTATAGGGGACGAGATACCTGAGGAGCTGTATATGGTCGTTGCGCAGATATTGATCTTTATCGGCAGCGTAGACAAAGACGTGGGAGACAGGGTAAAGCGTAAAAACCGCTGACAAAGCGTTTACCTGATATTGCGAAAACTCATTAACCATATCATTGGAAAATCTATCCTTCAACAAAACTATACTTTTATCGGAAGAAATTTTACTAAAGCTTACATAAGAAAAGAACGAATAGTCTATATGAAAAGATTATTTGGAGGTTTACTATGGTCAACGACGTCCTGATGGATACGCTTTTGAAATATCCGGCAAAGACTGAAGCTGCTTCCGGCACAGGTGCAGCGGGGCAGGCGGAATCGGCTACATTTGCCCAAAATCTTGAAGGAGCTATTGCAGGGACGCAGACCGGAACAGGGACTGAAGCGCCGGCGGTATTTGATTCTCCCGTGGCTACTGATGAACAAACGAGCACAGCGGATACCGGGATGACGAACCTTTTTTCTGCATTGGCGGGAAGCGACGGGAACCTCGAAGCGATTTTGTTGATGCTTTGCGCTATGCTCAGCGCCAATTCTGGCTCGGGCATGGGTGAGGGCGGCGGCGAAGGTATGCAGATCATGATGCAATCTATTATCGAAGCCGTTACAAAGAAGCCGGATGCAGAGCAGGAAGCCTTGCGACAGACTATTATGAACAGCAATTATGACACCGCGGTTTTGGATGAGGTTAATGACAAGGTATTTAAAGCATCGGGAGAGCAGATACCCTACGAAGCCTGGAAACCGTCCAACCCTCCGCTAACCAATACCGCTGAAAACAGGAATGCCAACGAATACGCGAAAGTCATAAACCAATTTGATGTCGAAAACAACGGGAGATATAAGGTCAACAAGCAAGGCAAGGGGGATACCTACTGTAATATCTTCGTTTGGGACGTTACCAAAGCCATGGGCGCGGAGATACCGCACTACTATAAAAAGACCACCGGAGAACCTGTTTCCTATGAAAATCGCAAGGCCGAAAACGCCAGCGAAATGACCGCGAATGCAATGATGGACTGGATGCTGAAGGACGGCGAAAAATATGGTTGGAAGCAGGTGAGCGCTGCACAGGCTCAGATGTATGCAAATCAGGGACGTCCGGCTGTAACGGTTTGGAAGAATGAAAACGGAAAGCATGGGCATGTTCAGGTCGTCAGGCCTTCGGAAACGCCGTATGATGCGGATAAAGGCGTAAAGATAGCGCAGGCGGGAAGGCTGTTGTATAACGAGACCTATTCGGGAAAAATATACGGCAAGAACACTTTGAAAAATGTAAAATATTTTGTTCATGTTTGATGGCTCTATATAAACATTTATTTGGGAAATAATAAAAATTATCCGGGGAACTTTGCGGTTCCCCTTTTTTTTTTGGACGAGTGCGATTATAATAATTAAAAGCTCGAATTTATTGGGAGTACATATGTAAATGAGTAATTGGATCGATTATTACAGAGTACTACAAGTTGCCTACAATGCAGAACCGATCGTTATAGAAAGCACTTATAAAAGGCTTTGCAAAATCTATCACCCCGATATAAACAGGTCTCCCGACGCCGTTAGGCGCATGCAGGAGATCAACGCTGCCTACTCCGTTCTTGGCGACGCCAGAAAGCGAAATGCGTACTACCTTGAATGGGTCGGACATAACCGTAAAACAGCTGGCAGCAGCGCGAAGCAGGAGCCAAAAAAACCGCAAGGAAGCCCAAGGGCAGCGCAAACATCTGACAGCAGGCAGTATTCATATAAGCAAGGCCCAAAAAGCGACGCTGAGGCTGCAGATGATGTAATGACGCATTATTTCCTTTCACTTTGCGCAGGCCAGTACCGCGATGCCTATTATATGCTTTGCTCCCAAGATAGAAACAGCATCAAGTTTGAAGCTTTTGAACAATGGCAAAGGGCTGTATCGGAGGTTTACCGCATCCGTAGCTTTAAAACGCGGGCGCCGAAGGCAGTCGAGAAATCGCCTATATCGCCAAAAAGTATGGATAAAGCCCTTCGTTTCGTCATTGAAATAGTTGAGGAAAACATGTTCTCCCGGAAGACAAACCGTTATTCGTTTACTAAGGTGGCAGTATGCGAGCAACAGGGCTGGAGGGTGTACCTCGGATATAAAGACCTAGCGAAGGTTATGGAGAAGTTTAAAACGACCCATAATCCATCGGCGGAAAAATATACGATGCCGGATCTTGAGGGGTTTTGCAAAAGGGCTGAACCGGAATGTTACAGGTATAAGCGGCATAAGCGCGATTTCGTTCTTGGCGTTATACGGATCAATATATTGCGCGAAGGACTTGGACAGGTATTAACAGAAAAGATCATCGCACAGGGAGGCAGCGTTATAGCGAAATCTTTGAGATTGATCGATTCGTTCGCATATATCGGCAATGGTTTTTTTGCCGTTCTGTTGTCCGAAGCAAGGATGAATTCGGCCAAAAGCATCATAGCCAGGTTGTTCCGGCAAACCGAGCAGGATGTATGGAAATGCTTTGATTCAAAGATCAGCATACATTGTGAATTGAGGCAATATGAGGGCGGAGACATAAAACGTAACGTACAGGCGTGTCTTAATTCGCTCGATAAATAGATTTTGCCTTACATATGGAAATCGCAATTATTTTGCATAATTTACTAAAGTATAGGGTAGTTAATACCGATATACGCTGTATCGGGAATCTAACGACAACCCTATTTTAAAAGCCAGAAATGAGGGATAATTTATGGCAATCAATAATGTTAGAAACATGATGCGCCTAACTGGCATGTCTTCCGGGTTAGACACCCAATCTATTGTCGACAGCCTTATGAAACTTGAGCAGATGAAGGTTGACAAACAGTGGAAGGCGCGTACCAGAATGGAAACGAAGCGTGATGCCTACAGGGATGTAAGTACGACGCTGCAGAACTTTAGAAACGATAACTTGAGCGTTTTGAATAAAATGAATAACCTTTTGACTGCTAGCAATTACAATGTCAAAAAAGTTACTTCTGAAAACGCCGGGAATGCTGTCAGTTTTTCTGCGACATCTGACGCGACCGTTGGAGCCGTTACTGTAAATTATATTTCTGAAATCGCTTCAGGCGCTTCGGTCAAAGGATCTACCCTTGCCCCGACCGACACCCCGATAAGCGTACATACCAAGCTGAGCGATATGGCGCAGTACGGACTGCAGATGGATGCTGATACAAACACGTTAGCATTCAATATAAACGGCAAAGAGTTTACTTTCAAAGGCGACGATACATTACAGACCATGATGAATAAGGTCAATGCAGACTCTACCGCCAATGTACAGATGAGCTTCAGCCAACTGACGAACAGTTTTACCATAACGAGCAAGAAGACCGGGGCAGACAGCGCGATCAATATCACAAACGTTGCCGGCAACGCCTTTGCTGAAACGGGCGCCGGTGGGCTCGGCATAGATATGGCCAGTGTTACCGCTGGCAAGAATGCGGTATTGAGCATCAATGGGACGGAGATTTCCCGCAGCTCAAACAATTTTACCGTTGATGGCATCACCTATAATTTAAAAGCCAGGTCTACTACGGAGATCAACCTTAATGTTGAACAGGATATAGACGCCGGCGTAACTATGGTGAAAAAGTTTGTAGACGCCTATAATACAATGGTAGATAAATTTAACGGCCTTCTAAGTGAAACATACTATAAAACTTTTGATCCTTTAACGGACGACGAGCGTGCGGTTTTGACGGATAAACAACAGGAAGACTGGGATAAAAAGGCAAAGAGCGGACTACTTAGAAATGACGCCGGCCTGACAGGCTTTTTGGATGGAATGAGAAGCGCGTTCTACTCTCAGATAGAAGGAATAGGCAAGACGATGTCGGATATCGGTATAAAAACCGGCAGCTATCAGGATAAGGGCAAGCTGACTATAGATGAGACCCAGTTGCGCAAAGCACTTGCTGAGAACCCGAACGAGGTTGCGGAGATGTTTACGCGCAGCAGTACATCCACAAACAAAAGTGAGAAGATAGCCCAATCTGGTATTGCTTACCGTATAAGTGAATATATCGGAACGTATTCCAGTAATTTGAAATCCACCAGCATTTCTGGTATGGATAAACAGATATCACAGGCGAATTCAAAGATATCCGATATGGAAGAGCGCATGGCATCGTATGAAGAGAGGCTATGGAAAAAGTACTCTGCACTGGAAGCCGCAATGTCGAAAATGAATTCGCAGCAGAGCAGCATACAAGGGCTATATAACTTGTAATAAAAAAGTAAGTGTTGTAAGGTTAACGACCGGAGGTTCAACTTATGGTGTTGGTATCGAACCCAAACCCCTACGCTAAATACAAGCAACAGGGCGTTATGACCGCAAATCCCGGCGATCTTATCGTTATGTTGTACGATGGAGCTATTAAGCAGCTGAAGCTATCAAAGATCAATATCGAAAACCGCGATATTGAGGCAGCGAATAATTCGCTGAAAAAGACCCAGGACATAATAACCCAGTTGATGATGGATCTTGATTTTACATATGAGATATCCAACCAGCTCTACTCTCTATATGATTTCATGATCAGATCCGTCAGAGACGTCAATATAAAAAAAGAAATTGCAGGGATAGACCCGATAATTGAATTATTATCAGATCTCCGCAGCGCTTGGGCCGCTATCGCAAAGAGCTCGTATGGACAGGGTAATAAAGGGTTTGTGGAGGATCAATAGATGGCCGAAAAGGATAACCGGGCAGGTAGTTTTCGAAAAAAACTTGCAGAAGAAAAAATAAGCTCGCTTAATGAGATACTGGCTCTTACGGGAGTGCAACAGCAGCTTATTGAAAAAGAAGAGATTGACGATCTACTAGATAACATCGCCCAAAGGCAAAAGTTCATCGATTATATCGAAGAGCTTGATAAAAAAGACGCGGAGATCATCAGTAAGCATGGGAACGACATAACCTACGATGAGCATGGCGCCTATATAGAAAAAATGAGGGCACTTTTGGCTGATATTTCCAAGCAGGACAAGGCCAATATGAGCAAAGCTGAAGCCAGGTTGGAAGAATACGCAAAAGAGATAAAGAATATCAACCAGAATAAAAAAGGTGTAGACGGCTATACCAAAGGTTTTCAATACGAAGGCGTATATTTTGACAAAAATAAATAGACGTCTATAAACTTCGTATTGACATACATTTGCAAACTTTGGCAAACTATAGATAGCGAAAACGCTTTATATTTGCAGGTGCGTAAATGTCAAAGATCAATTATGCGCACTTTATGTGCGCTTTTGTTTGATTAAGCACAGCAGTCTAATAATAACGTGTCTTTTGCTTAAGAGAGGTTTGAAAAATGAAGATTAATGAAATCGGAAAAGGTATCCAGGGTGTTTCAAACGCCAGAAATGCACCCGAACATGCCGATCAGATCGAAAAAAGCCGTACCTTTAGCCGGCATCTAACCGATATGGGTAACGCCCAATATGAGGAACATATTACCAAACTTGTCGGGCGGATTTTTGAGCAGGGTGAGATTGTAAAAAGCAAAGCTGATATGAAGGAATTGCAGAAATATCGCCAGATGATATCCGAACTGATGAACGAGACTGTAAGCAATTCCTATGTTTTTGATAAATCTGGAACTTTTGATTCTAGCGGCAGGCATAAGATATATGCTACAATAAAAAAAATAAATGATAAACTGGATAATATGACACAGGGTCTCTTGGATGACCAATCCGAAAATATCAATCTGTTGAGCCAGGTTGATGATATAAAGGGAATGCTCGTAGATCTGTTTTTGTAAATAAGATTGACTTTGGAGGAACTGAAGATGGCAGGGGAAACCATAAGTATCAACAGCAATGAAGACGCGATGAAGGATATGTTTCTCACATTTACGATATGTGAGATGGATTACGGCATCGAAATACGCTATGTAACAGAGATCATAGGAATGCAAATGATCACGGTGGTGCCTGATATGCCGGAGTATATCAAAGGCATCATAAATCTGCGCGGTACGGTCATACCGGTCATCAATATGAGATTGCGGTTCAACAGGGAAGAAAAGGATGCTGATGACAGGACCTGTATTGTTGTTATAAATGTCGATGACATGAACGTAGGGTTGATTGTGGACGCCGTGCAGGAGGTTATGAATATCTCAGAAGGCGGGGTATCTGTGCCGTCAAATTTAAGGAGCGGTACAGACACCAGATATATTAAAGGCATTGCTGAAACGCAGGACACAATAAAGCTTTTGATAGATGCGGATAAACTCTTTTTGGAAAAGGACTATGAAGCGTTTGAGTCAGTAGTTTGAGTTGAATATCATTATACTATTTTCTACGGACTCATCATGGCTTTGTATGGGTCCGTTTTTTACTCTTATGCATAAATGTGTTATTGAAAAGAGGTCGCTTAATGAATATTACTGATAAGGAATTCTTAAGGCTTGCTACTTATATGCAGGAGCATTACGGCATCAATCTCAGCAAAAAGAGGACCTTGATTGAGGGCAGACTTGGCCAGCATGTGGAAAAAAGGTATAGAAGCTTTGATGAATATATAGACCACGTTTTAGAGGACAACAGCGGCGAAGAACTTTCCTTTTTGGTTTCCAGGCTGACCACAAATTTTACATATTTTATGCGCGAAAGAACACATTATGATTATCTGACGAGCATAATATTGCCCGAGATCGAGAAAAACTCTACAGACAAGGATCTACGCATATGGAGCGCAGGTTGCTCGACCGGAGAGGAAGCCTATACAACGATGATGGTTGTGGATGAGTATTTTGGCAGCAGAAAGGCTGGCTGGGATACAACTATTTTAGCTACGGATATATCGTCGAACGTTCTCCGAATCGCAAAAACCGCGAAGTATGATCCGGAAGCGCTGAGGCAGCTGGATCCGCAATGGAAAGAAAAGTATTTTAGTCCGACACCGGACGGGATGTTCAAGATAAAAGAACCGTATATCAAAGAGGTTTATTTTAACCATTTCAATTTAATGCAAGAGAGGCTGCCTTTTAAGAAAAAATTCCATGTGATATTCTGCAGGAATGTTATGATATATTTTGATACCCCGACAAAAGAAAAGCTTTGTAAACGTTATTATGATGCCTTGGTTCCGGGAGGGCATTTGTTTATAGGCCTTTCGGAAACCTTGAGCAATGTCGAAACCAAGCTGCAGTTCATTTCTCCAGCTATATATAGAAAGGGTACCTGATATGGAAAGTCCGTTCCATACCAAATTGGAAGGTGTTATTGCGATAGGCGCGTCTGCAGGCGGGACAGAAGCTATCGCTACGGTAATAAAAAAGCTTCCGTCCGACATGCCGCCGATCCTTATCGTGCAGCACATGCCTCCTGTATTCTCTACCGCATATGCTGAAAGGCTTGATAAGGAATCCAATCTATGTGTATTTGAGGCAAGCGACAGGGATACAGTTGAGCGCGGAAATGTTTTGCTCGCGCCCGGTGACAGCCAAATGAGACTCGCGAGAGACCATGGCGGAAAACTCATTGTAAGGTGTGACGATAAAAGGAAATATGGAGGGCATTGTCCTTCCGTTGACGTATTGTTCGAATCTGTGGCACTGGTGTTGGGCCAAAATGCCATAGGAGTAATCTTGACGGGCATGGGAGCCGACGGAGCGCAAGGTTTGCTTAAGATGCGGAATAAAGGTGCGTTTACAATCGGTCAGAATAAAGAGACCAGCCTTATTTACAGTATGCCGAAGATTGCGTTCGAGATCGGGGCGGTCATCCAACAGGCTCCAATTGACGAAATACCCGGATTAGTGCTGGCAATCGCATTAGCGAAGTTCCATAATATGGATTAGAATCTATATATAGTATTCAACATATTCAAAAAATAGCATATATACCGCCTAAAAATGGCATAAATAGGAAGAAAAATGCGAAAATTCGCCAAATTCTTCTTTTTTTTGACTATATAAGCCTTATAAATGCTTTACGTAAATATATCTATATGATAAAATATAGTAGGTTTTTATAAATATTCCGGTAATAAATGGGATTTAAGAAAAGCTCAAGTTTATTGCTTATTGTTACGAAAGAATATTTGTAGGTATTCTAGTGGTGACGGTAGCTTTCCAGACCGCTTCAGCCCCAACAAGACGGCGGTTTAGCGGGGAATGCCTCGAAATAATTGGACAAGGATTGGTAGAATGCTTTCACCGCAACAGATATACGCAGGCAAATTGAGCTCTGTACAAGCCTTAGCAAGGAGCAAGTTTTCGGCGGTAGGCTTCAAGAGCACGGCATTTGAAGATTCGCTTCAGAGCGCCACGGCTTCGATCCAGAGTTCAGATGTACAGGCAACACCAGAAGGGGCAGCTCCGGCGTTCGCGTCACCGTTTCAGAATTCATTGTTGCAGCCTTCTGCGGTGAGCAGCAGCGAGACAGCGTCGGCAATACAGCAGGCACAAGAAGTTAGTGCTACGCCAATTGAGGATACGGATAAGAATACAAGATATGACGATATAATCGAAAAAGCCGCGCAAAAGTATAATTTGCACCCCGCTTTGATAAAGGGAATCATACAGACTGAGTCGGGCTTTAATACAAAGAGTGTTTCGCATGCCGGTGCGATGGGGCTTATGCAGCTTATGCCGGGCACCGCGGCATCGCTGGGGGTTACGGACGCACACGACCCGGCGCAAAACATAGACGGTGGCGTTAGGTACATAAAAAAGATGATAGAGAAGTATGACGGCGACCTGCGGTTAGCGCTCTGCGCTTATAACACGGGGCCGGGCAGGGTGGACAGGCTTATCGGCGAAAGCACGGGAGAACAGGCGTTTGCCAAGCTGAAGAACCAGAGTTATGCCAATAAAGTCATAAACTACGCGCAAGGGTTTTTGGCTGGCTGACAAGCTGAATGAGGTGAAACAGATGATTTTTGATACGATGTTCGGCTCGGTCAATGAGATGAAAAAAGGCCTGAATGCCTCTTGGCTGAGGAACGAAGTAACAACGAACAATATCGCCAACGCGGATACCCCTAACTTCAAAGCCTCGAAAGTGAATTTTGAAGATCTTTATAGGGCGGAGATAGAGGGCACGGGTATGCTGAAGGCGACTAAGACAAACTCTGGACACATAGACTTCCAGGGCATTGACGGAGAAGCCCAGATAGTCCAGGATAACGATACGACCATGAGAATGGACGGCAACAATGTAGACATAGATTCTGAAATGGCTACTTTGGCACAAAACCAGATTTATTATAATCTGTTGATACAAAAGACGAACAAACAGTTGGCGAGACTGAGATTGGCAATCACTGAAGGAAGGTAATCGTATGGATATATTCAGATCTATGCAGATAAGCTCGTCGGGCATGACGGCTCAAAGACTTCGCATGGATATAGTGGCGGAAAACATTGCGAATATGAACACGACCAGAACGGCTGAAGGCAAAGCGTACCAGAGGCAATACGTGGTTTTTCAGGAACGCGAGCCCAGAACTTTTGACGGATATATGAATGACGCTATGTCCATGAACTACGGCAGTGGCGT
>JAVBOF010000102.1:0-9208 GCA_031550915.1 Eubacteriales bacterium
TGCTCAACAAGCTTTTGGAACCTTGGATGAAGAGTGAAAATTACATCCGCTCCCGAAAGCTCGACCAATTGTCTTGGAGTACGTAAACCAGCCGGCATAACTACGCCATGATAACCGCGTTTCTCAACAAGTGAGATGGTTTTCTTGCACACCGCGACGCCGGCCAAATCAATATCATCAGCAGTGAGAATGTTGCCGTTCTCGCCGTTCATCAGGCGGATGTAATCTTCGATCCTACCAACCTGCTGTACAATAATGCATAAGCCCGGTTCAATTCCGTTCGCAACGCATTTTTTATAGGCTGCTTCATAAGCTTCACCAACGGTCATCGCTTGCGATACGGAGACGTTGACCGACATACAGACGGGAACACCGCGCGAAGCCAGGGCATCCAGAACCTCCAAGCCTGCTTTTGTTGAGGGCATCTTTATCATTATATTAGGTATCCAGCCTATCATTCTGTTTGCTTGCCCCAGCATTGCGCCGGCATCGCCTGCCTTGTTTGGATTGAGCTGCCCCAAAGCGTAGCCCTGTTTATGGTTCGTCTTTTTATAAATGGGTAAAAGGCGGTTCCCCGCATACGTTACAACTATTTTCAGCAGCTCCTCGGCATGCATCTCCGGCGTTAGGTTTTTTGGAACCGCTTCCAGTCTGGGTTTCCAAAAGTCGAAGCTTTCCATATAGGTTTTAAAAGCCAACACAGGGTTTGTTGTAACCCCCAATGCTCCCTTTGCTATGGCATCATCGATCTCCTGGGGGTTCCCTGAATCGTGCCACCATTTTGAGGGAGTTGTACTAAACCATTGCCAATAATCATTCATGTTAAACCGCCTCCGTTTTATTGAAATGTCATAATCTTTACTGGTCATAAAAATCATAACTGTGATCTTACTTTCTGATGTTTACATATCTATTATACGATTTATTGCAATATAGCTCCAGTGTTGCTTTGTTTATTCAAACTTAAAAAAGTCTGCGGATTTTAGTCTGCACTAGGGCTGTTTATCGTATGTAGAAAAACGGTATACAAAATCATCGGCGCAGCAGTGCCTGAATAAAAGGTCTTTTCTACGTCGATAGCGGTCCCGAGACTATCTGAAAAGATTTTAGTATTTCTTCGTATTACGCTTTGTATATATCCGATATACATTTGATATAAACGAAATCGACCTGCCTGAAACCGAAAGTCCGGGCAACGAAAGGAGCAACAAAATCCGCACCTGATTTATACGCGACAACTGCCTGTGCAGGCGTAAAAATCAATGTTATAATTACAGATATGCCCTCTTTTGCAAGGATACCGCAAGCTTTAATACCTTCGGGAGTAACCGTCAGTTTAATGACAGCGTTTTTTGCCCATGTGGTTAGCTCGTACGCTTTCCCTTGATCAGTTCACTATGCTTGCGGTTATTTTTTGGTTTCACTTTTGAGGGGTGTAACACATAACATGCCAGATTATGCCAAACTTATCCTGTACCATTCCGTACCACTCACTGTAGAAGGTTTTGGAAAGCTCTGCAAAGACTTCACCGCCTTCTTTCAACTCATTGAAGATCCTTGTGACTTCATCTTTATCGTCTATGCTGACGGTTGGGTTGATGTTATTGCCCACGGCTGGTGGTGAACCGGAGGGCATATCCATAAACATCATGGTCATGCCACCCATCGGTATTCCGGCGTAGCATATCCTGTTGAGATCAGCTGCCGATGTGGTGTAATTGGGATCGGGCGGCGCCTCGCCATAAGTCATAAGGTTATGGACTTCCGATTTAAATACCTTTGCATAAAACTCCACCGCTTCGCGGCAATTACCATTAAAATTGATAAAAAATTCAATTTGCATGAAAGAACACTCCTTTGTATTTTTGTTTATCAACATTATATCAAATAATTAAATCAAAAGCTGCATCGGACATTTGTCAAGAACTTATGAAGGCACTGATGATCAACTTCGCGGATAACGCTTCCAAGGCGTTTACGTCGGAGTAAACGCCTTGCTTTCCACGCACACGAAAGCGCGCTTGAAGTACAGGGCAAGGGTAGCGGTATATCGCAGGCAAAATCGAACGCGTCACCAAGCTATTTTAGATGCTGATTGCAAAACAAGTAAAATAGGCCTGATCTAGCCTAATGAGTGCAGAAACTAGCATAGAAACACCTGGAAATAATGCTTGAATTTCTTATGTTACTATGACATAATATAAAAAATATAATAAGCCTACATAAATCTACTAACAACATAGAGGGAGAGCAATAGTAAATGTTGAATTCTGAACGCATTCAAAAAATGGAAGAGTATATAATGGAAAACAAAATTGTTACCATGAATGCTCTGTGTAAAGTGTTTAATATATCCATCAACACGCTAAGAGCTGATATCAGCAAACTTGTCTCTAGAGGTTCTGTCGGCAAGATATATGGCGGTGTCCAATATATAGATCCGGGTCAAATCCCAGCGCTGGAAGACCGCGAAACAAAAAATATGCATATAAAGCGCGAATTGTGCAGAAAAGCGGCGGAATTTATTGAAAGGGGAGATGTAGTATATATTGACGCTGGTTCCACTGTATCAAATCTAATCGACTATGTAGACCAGAGTATACCCTTCACCGTTGTAACCAGCAGTCTGGACGTTATGATCAGAGCATCAAAGGCAGAACAAATAGCTTTGATAAACATGCATGGTAAATACCTTCGTGAGACGGGTTCGTTTGTTTCTCCTGAAAGCAATGAAGCTATAAAAAAATTCAATATAAAAACAGCGATAATGTCTGTTACAAGCATTTCGGATACCGGAGATTTCACCATCTCAAATTTTTTTGAATACGAAATAAAAAAAGCAGTGGTAGAACAAAGCTCCCAAACAATTATGCTGGCAGATTCCAGTAAAATTGGTGTACCTATGCTGCGTACTTTTGCTACGCTTGATCAATTAGATTACCTTATTACCGATTCGGATGTACCAAAGGCTTTCTTAAAACTTTGCGAAAATAAAAATGTCAAGGTATTGACAATTAATGTCGAAAAATAAAATCATAATCTAATTCGCTAATCTATAACAAAATATTGGTTCTTTAGTAAATGGTTGAAATGTTAGATTATTACCAATCTCTATACTACTATGTTACACTTTTTATGTTTTAATCTATTAGATATACAGTATATGACTGTGCGATCTTTATTTTATTTATGGTTTATTTGTAAAAAGTATTGACTAAAAATAATAAGAATGCTATTATAAATTTACTAAAAGCAGCTAATTCTTTTGAGATTCTAAAGTTTTATTTCTTGAAACCTGTTAATTGATTGGTTTATTATTGTGTTATTTACATTTTATCTATGGTTTGTTAAAAATTACTTTGCAATATCTACTAACTACCTGAAGAAAAAAGTGGCTTTATTCGTCTGACCTGAATGCATCATGACATTAAGACTTTTTCTGCAAAGACCAAGGCAGCTTTTCTCTTCATCAACAATTATTCTTTCATAGAAAAATAACGAACTTACTTTTGTCACTGCTAGAGCCAACTCAACCAAAATTCTAGCGGAAATCCGGATAGCGCTCTGAGATGTAAGGAAGTACAAAATGATTGTAGCGATTGGTTCCGACAAATTGGGTTATATATTAAAAGAAGCGATTAAGGAGTATCTGGAGGCCGAAGGACATCTTGTTATCGACCTTGGGACACTCTACCCCAAGCATTCTATTAGCTATGTAAATGTTTCTGATTCCGTTGCTAAAGAAATAGTTGCGAAAAAGGCTGATAGAGGCATCGTTATTTGTGGAAGCGGTGTGGGAGTATGCATCGTGGCGAACAAGCATAAAGGTGCATATTGTGTTCATGCGGAAAGCCTGTGGGTGGCTCAAAATGCTCGACAGGTAAATAATGTAAACATGCTTTCATTAGGAGCCAACATGCTTGGAAATGGCATGGCGATTGATATTGTAAATGCATTTTTAACGACCGATTTTGCCCCTGGCGCCAGCTCCGAAAGGCGGGCTATGCTGCAGGGTTTTTTAAATGAATTAAAAATAGTTGAAGGAAAGGAATTTTTGAATCAGAACGAAAAGCTGCTAGCGAAATAAAACAAAAAGAATTAGCTAAATCGAAAAAGGAGAAGTCATGAATATTAGAAGTATGAAGTGCACAATTGGTACACTTGTTCGGTCGGGAAAGCTGAACGTAGCTTCTGATACCGATCAGAATATGCTTAATCGCATTGAGAATATCGATTTTTCGTTTGATGACCTGCTTTTGATGAGCGATTACGTAAATCTTATCGGCGTTACTGAAGAATTCAAAAAAGTTATAAATCTTTTCAAAGTTCCCGCAGGTATAATCCCCGCTGGATTCAGGCCGGAGCTTGTCTATGATTCAGACGATTGTATGCGTGTGGATCTCAAGAGAGATATTACCTACTTGGAGAATGGACAGCGCCGACCATCCAATATTCTTTTTTCTGCAAATACGGCAAATCCATATGATGTAAAGACAATGAAATCTTTGCTGGCTAGTCTGACGACGAACCCGCAACTAATCTATCAGCGGTTTATAAATGACCCAAAAGCAAATATCGGCAACGAGTTTAAAGACCGATATGAAGTGCTGCAAGAATTGTGCAATATCGTTGGCACAGGAGTAGATATTAGTATTGAAGTAAACAATCCCTTTGCAGAAAAAAGCATAATCATGGAGGAAATTGCTCGCTTCGAAGAAATACTGACGCCTTACCGTTTAGTTGTGAAGGTGCCTCACACAGGCCCTTTGAATGCAGATAATTACAAGGATTTCCTTGCCGGCAACTTAAACGTGGCATATGACAATGGTAAAGCAAAAGATTATTTTATGGGACACAATATGGCCTACAGTCTTGCCGAAAAGGGATATCGGGTGAACTTCACCTTGATGTTTGACCCTCATCAAACAGCATTGGCGCTTTTGGCAAAACCATATTTCATTAATGCTTTTATTGAAAGAAGGTACCTGCAGTCAATTGAGATGGAACGCCTGCTTGATAATCTTGATAATACAAACGAAGAGTCGTACAGGGAACAATTGTGCAATTATATGATACACAACGATATCATCCAAGGTGGCTCGATTGGAAAAGACGCCGAGAAAAAAGCGCGAGAACTCGTAGCTTATAGAGAGCTAGACAATTCCGAAGGCTGCGACGGGCTAGACAGCGTACGCCATTGCCTGCGTTTGCTGCGGCAGTCAGATCTGCCTGAAAGCAAGCTGATTATATGTAATATGAGCATCGCAAAAATTTATAAGGACATTGACAAGCTTCTGGTTCAAAAAGAATTTGAGGATATGAAGAAGCGGGTCATTATAACATGCGAACCTGACTACTTTGGCCAGTTTACGAGCGCGCCTGGAATATACAACTATCAACGCGCATTTCTAGAGAATGTAGATAAGAGCTAATCTAACGAAACCAATAAATTAATGAAAATGATCATTTTGAATCCGTTGCAATCAAATATGGAATGGAGGGATGAAATGGAACATGAGGATATAGAAAAAATCCGGCGATTTAGTGCAGATATACGAATTGAAACAGTAAAAGCAATTGGCGAGGCGGGCTTTGGCCACATCAGCGGATCTGCTTCAGTAGCGGATGTCCTAGCCGTACTGTATGGCGGCATCATGAAGATCGATCCAAAGAATATCAAATGGGATGAAAGGGACTGGCTCGTGCTCTCGAAGGGCCACAGTGCGCCGGCGCTCTATGCGGCATTAGCTTTAAAAGGCTTTTTCCCTATGGATTGGCTGAAAACCGTTAATAAACCGGGTACAAACTTACCCAGCCATGCTGATGGAATTCGAGTACCTGGGATTGAAATTAGCACCGGTTCGCTAGGCCAGGGCATGTCTATGGCTGTAGGCATTGCTCTAGCAAATAAATATCTTGGACGCGAAAGTTATACATATTGCATTGTTGGCGATGGCGAGACCAATGAGGGACAGGTTTGGGAAGGTGCTCAAGCATCAAGGCACTTCATGTTGGATCATTTTATACTTTTTGTGGACTGGAATAAGAAACAACTTGACGGAACCTTGGAGCAGATTTTGGAGCCTTTGGATCTTGCGGAAAAATTCCGTGCGTTTGGATTTGACACACAGGTTATTAAAGGATATGACCACGAAGCAATTATTAATGCGATAGCCATTGCAAAAAGCACTCCCGGCGTACCACACGTAATTGTATTGGATACGATCAAGGGTCTTGGAATCTCTTTTGCAGAAAAAGTTGAATTGAACCACTATATGGTTTTTAGCCAGGAAAACGTCAAAGAAGCTATTGAGGAAATTGAGAAAAGATATGCAAACGGCACTTACCCAGGAGGTGATAGCAAATGATAGAGGTACTGAAAGAGCATCCCCTCGATACCCTAGAGATGCGCGAAGTATATTGCAATACATTAATGGATGAAGCCGCAAAAGATCCGACTATTATTGCAATAAACTGTGATTTGTGCTCTTCCATGGGTTTGAAGCCTTTTGTAGAAAAATTCCCCGATCGGCATTTTAATGTTGGAATTGCGGAAGCCAATGGTATTGGGATGGCGGCTGGTATGTCCGCGGTTGGATTGAATCCGTTTTTTCACTCGTTTACAGCCTTTGCAAGCCGACGTGTTTATGATCAAGTATTCCTTGCCTGCGCATATGCCGGGCAAAATGTAAAGATCATCGGCGGTGATTCCGGCATTTCGGCAACTTTTAACGGAGGCACACATATGTCATTTGAAGATATGGGTATTATGAGGATCCTCCCGACTCTGACGGTTCTCGAGCCAACCGATGCTGTTATGATGAAAAGCTTGACGCGCCAATTGGCTCATTTTAAGGGTTCTGTCTATATGCGTACAATACGCAAGCCAACTATCAAGATCTATAAAGAGGGCTCTGAGTTTGAAATTGGCAAGGCTGTTAAACTGCGCGAAGGCAATGATGTAACCATTATATCCTTTGGACTGTGCGTAAGCGAGGCGTTAAAAGCTGCCGATCTATTGGCTGCAGAAGGTATTGAAGCAAGAGTTGTCGATATGTTCACTATTAAACCAATTGATAGAGAATGCATTATTGAATGCGCAAAACAAACAGGAGCGATTGTGACAGCAGAAAACCACAATATTATCGGAGCATTGGGAAGCGCCGTCGCAGAGATTCTATCGGAAAATAGCCCGGTTCCGATGGAGCGTGTGGGAATTCCAGATGAATTCGGTGAGGTCGGTCCTCAGGATTACTTGATGGAACGTTTTGGTTTGACGGCTGCCCATATCGTAGATAAAACGAGAAAAGCTGTTTTGAGAAAAAAAGAAAATTTTAACAGAGAATGAGTGGAATATGATTATGATTCCATGAAAGCACTGTTACAAGGAGGGGTGTGTATGCGTTACAAACATTTGGAAAGAGCAGACGTGGATATATCTGTATTGGGGATTGGTACGTGGGCTATCGGGGGCTACACTCTTGGAGGACGAGAGAACAAAGATGTTGGTGAAAAAGACGCAATTGATGCAATACATACAATGATAGACAGAGGGGTTAACTTGATTGATACGGCAGCAATGTACGGAACAGGCCGGTCTGAAGAGATTGTAGGTAAAGCCATCAAAGGTCTGGATAGAAGCAAAGTATTTATCGCTACAAAGATGGGTGCAGGACCAACAACATTAAAGTATAAATCAATTCCTGATCCGCAGAGCGTTAAACGTGTTGTTGATAGTTCAAGAGCGAATATCATTCAAGAGCTTGATCAATCGCTTACGAGATTGGATATGGATTATATCGATTTCTACCTCGCTCATTATCCGGATCCCGATACCCCTTTCGAAGAGATGATGGATACACTGGAAGAGCTAAGAAAAGCAGGAAAGATTCGTTTCGTCGGAGTCTCCAACTTTACCCAGGAAATGATCGAGGAATGTCTGAAATATGGGAATGTTGAAGTGGTTCAGCCAAATTTCTCTATGGTAGCAAGAAATGATGAAGACCTTATCAAATGGTGTGCATCCAAAGGAATCTCAACATTTACCTATGGTTCTTTGGGTGCCGGAATCTTAACCGGAGTATTCAGGACTCCGCCACAGTTTGGAGAACATGATCCAAGGAGCGGGTTCTACCCATTTTTTAAGGATCCGATGTTTAGCCAGGTGATGAAGGTACTTGAAGTTATGGATGTAATATCTGCCGATACTGGAAAGCCACTTGCACAAATCGCCCTTAATTGGGTAACGCAGAATGAATATGTATCTAATGCATTATGCGGAGTTAGAAATCCTGATGAAGCGAATGAAAACTGTGATACCTTTAGTTGGATGCTTACGAATGAACAAATAAAAACTATAAATAAAGCAATTTCTGATTATCTTAGTTAATTGGGTAAATTTTAATGGACCAAATCCAAAAATCAACCAAGAGAGGAAAAAAGAAAATGAAAATGAACAGAAAAGTCAGTATTTTGGTCAGTGTAGTATTGGTTCTCTTATTAGCATTGACAGGTTGCGTTAGCAACACACCGACCGCAGAATCTTCAGCAGTAGCGCCCGCCTCGGAAGAAGCGCCCGCCTCAGTAGCAGCGCCTGCCTCAGAAGAAGCAGCGACTTCTTCAACGGCTTCTTCAGCTGAAGCACCCAATTCAGCGCCCGCTTCAGCTGGAGCAGATCCCGAAATAATAAAGGTTGGGGTGGTGCTTCCTTTGACAGGATCCCTTGCACTGATGGGAAATGATGTGTTAGCTGGTTATGAATTGGCTCAGGAAAAGATAAACAAAAGCGGCGGGTTTTGGGATACCCATCAAATCGAGTTCGTAACAGGAGACGCAGAAGCTGATGCAGCTAAAGCATTGAGCGAAGCAGAGAGATTGATTAGCCAAGAAAATGTTACCTGCCTGTTGGGGACTTTCTCTAGCACCCTCTCTTATGCGGCAACGCAGGCGGCAGAAAAATATCAAATCCCTTATCTAGAATCCACAGCAGTTGCTAATAATATCATAGTTGATAGAAATTTCAAATATGTTTTTCGCACAATACCAAATACATCAATGTATGGCGCACAACATATCGCTTTTGTCTCAGAAATAGCTAAAGCAAAAAAGATTGCGATCGTAGCCGAAGATGGCCTGTTTGGAAAAGCTGTTGCTGAAGGCGCCCGTGATGAAGCTACAAAATTGGGTCTGGAAATCGTTGTGGATGAAG
>JAVBOF010000022.1:0-11554 GCA_031550915.1 Eubacteriales bacterium
TAAATCGGATACGCCGGATTTCTGCATGATCATTTCCGCAAGTTCACTTTTTTTGAATTTTGTAATGGATTTGATGCCGGCTTGCTTTGCAAGATCTCGCAATTCCTGCAAGCTCAAATTAGACAGATCATTGTTATCCAAAGATGATCTTCTCCTTATCAATAAAATTAAATATAAATATTAAAATTGATACATAAAACTCTTGGCAGAATGAAGTATGTAAAAATTATAACCAAAATCAAAGTAATTTATCTGAAAAAATAGACATACAAAAGATTTGGCATTCTTGTTCCAAGATAACCTAATTCGTTTTCATTGTCAATACATTATGATATGTTTCTGGTAATATGTTTTATGATATTTTCCATATTTGGAAAATAAAGAAGCAGCCGATTTTATAGCTGCTTCTTTGTCAAAACAATACGCTTTGTTGTACTGCCGGATCAACCCTTCGGTCCCGCGTCTATGATATTCTGCGGCATATCGTTGTACTTCTGGAAGTTCTTCACAAATCGCGATGCCAAATCCTTTGCGCTCTTATCATACGCTTCTTTGTCCGCCCAGGTACTTTTGGGGTTAAGCACTTCTGAAGGAACCTCCGGACAAGCTTCCGGTACCAGAACGTTGAATATCGGGTCCAGATTGAACTTGCCCTTTTCCAGTTCGCCGTTGAGAGCAGCCGTTACCATAGCCCTCGTATGTTTTATGCTCATACGCTTTCCTACGCCATACGGCCCGCCTGACCAACCGGTGTTTATCAGGTATACGTTAGCGTCATAGGAATCGATCTTTTTACCAAGCAGCTCTGCATAGACGGATGGCCGGTGGGGCAGGAATGGTGCGCCAAAGCATGTAGAGAAGGTCGTTTCAGGCTCTACTATGCCCCTTTCTGTACCCGCCAGTTTGCTTGTGTAACCGGAAACAAAATGATACATCGCCTGTTCCTTTGTAAGCTTTGCAATGGGGGGTAAGACGCCGAACGCATCCGCCGTAAGGAAAACGACCGTTTTCGGCTGGCCGCCAACGCCGGGGATTGCAGCGTTCGGTATATAATCTACCGGATATCCTGCGCGGGTATTCTCTGTCACGCTTTCGTCGGCATAGTCCAAAACGCCGGTTTCTTTATTATAAACTACATTTTCAACCAAAGTTCCGAATTTTATGGCATCCCATATCTGCGGTTCGTTTTCTTTTGAAAGGTTTATGCATTTTGCATAACATCCACCTTCAAAGTTGAATACCCCATCATCAGACCAGCCGTGCTCGTCATCGCCGATAAGCTTGCGGTTCGGGTCTGCGCTTAGCGTGGTTTTGCCGGTGCCCGAAAGGCCAAAGAACAGTGCGGAATCGCCTTCTTCGCCGATATTGGCCGAGCAGTGCATCGGGAAAACACCCTGCTTCGGCAGTATATAGTTCATTATCGTGAACACTGATTTTTTCATTTCCCCGGCATATTGGGAACCGGCGATAATGACTATTTTTTCTTCAAAATTGACCAAGATCGCGGCTTCGCTGTTGGTTGCGTCGATCTCTGGGATGCATTTGAAGCCTGGCGCGCATAGTAGCGTATACCCCGGCGCAAATGCTTCGAGCTCATTTGCTTGCGGGCGCAGTAAAAGCTGGCGCATGAACAGGTTATGCGAAGCATATTCGTTTATAACGCGAATATTGAGCCTATACTTAGGATCCGCTCCTGCAAATCCATCGAAAATAAATAATTCTCTTCCTTGCAGATAGGACATCATCCTATCATATACCCTCTTGAAATTTTCAGGGGTAAACGGAACATTTACCTTTCCCCAATCGATCTCATCATGGATAGAGGGGCAATCCACGACAAATTTGTCGTTGGGTGACCTGCCGGTGTATTTACCTGTAAAAACACACAGCGCGCCCGTTTCTGAAAGTTCACCTTCGCCTCTCTGTAAGGCCTTTTCTACCAGCCTAGGGACGCTTAGGTTTCTGTAGACAGCTTTAAGATTTGTCAACCCCAGTTTCTCTATGTTGTAAGTCTCCATGCCTGCTCCTTTCGGTATATAAAAATTTTAATCATGGCCTTTATAATAGTATCTACTAATCCTGGTCGGATATTTAGAAATATTCTATTCATAATCTTGCAACAACAAATAGAAGTTCAATTTCTATTACTCGCTTAACATTGCGGCTATCAAGATATATGATACTATATTTGCTCACATATTTGCAATATAAAAAAATGACTTTAAGATCAGAATTTGCAAGATTCTTTTTAGATCATTGCATTTTGCGGTTTGAAAGCTCTTTACTTATCGAGGCAAACGTATCGATATCTAGTCTTTCGGCACGGATTTCAGGATTTAGACCGTGTCTTTCCATCAGATCCAATGCCTGCTTTCTGTCCATCCCCAGGCCGGATGATATAATATTATTCAGAAGTGTCTTTCTTCTCATGGCGAACAGCAATTTGATTAGGCTCAAAAAGAATGTTTCGTCGCCCACATCGGCACGCTTTTGCTTTTTATCAAGCCTGACTATCGCCGAATCCACGTCCGGTGCAGGCATAAAGCAATTCCCGGATACAGTGGCGACATATTCGACATCGCAAAAATATTGGACCGCGACGCTCAAAGCATTATAAGCCTTGGTTCCCGGATTTGCAGAGAACCTTTCTGCAACTTCCTTCTGCACCATAAATACCATGCGCCTGGTGCCGATTTGCTTTTCGAGTATGCTCATAATTATGGGTGTGGTTATGTAGTACGGTAAATTTGAGCAGGTTATAAACCCTTTGTGTAAGAGTGACGCCGCCCGTTGAAGAGAGTTGTTTTTCAGGACATCATCGTGTATGACACGCAAATTCCCCTGCCCCGCAAAATGAAGCCTGAGATGATCTACCATGCCGCTGTCTATTTCGACGGCCACAACATTCTTGGCCTTATTGCAAAGCCTTTCGGTCAAGGCTCCTAAACCTGAGCCTATCTCAAGGCAGTCATCTTCGGCGGAGATATCTGCGGCGCGTTCAATAATATCGAGCACATTTTCATCTATAAGGAAGTTTTGCCCCAGCTTTTTCAGCGGGGCGATCCCTTTTGACTGCATGAGGCGTTTTATCTCGGATGGCGACGTAAGATTAGTCAATATCGTCCCCCACAATTTTTATATATAGCTTTCTATGGCGGGGGCCGTCGAATTCACAAAAGAATATACCCTGCCATGTATTCAATTGCAGACGGCCGCTTTTAATGAACAAGGTCTTACTTACGCCTGTTATCATGGATTTCACGTGCGCTGCGGAATTCAATTCATAATGCTTAAAACCTTTGTCCGGAACCATTCTTTCAAGGGCAAGCAATATATCGTGTTTAACGTCGGGATCCATATTTTCATTCAACATGATACCGGCAGTGGTATGAGGTACGAATAAGTGGCAAATGCCTTCTTTTATACCTTTTTCCAACACCTGTTGCTGTATCTTCGACGTGATATCGATTAGCTGCTCTTTGGCGGCCGTTTCGATGTATAAAGTATCAATCATTGATGCCCTCGCTCTCAGCGCTCTTTTTGAACCTATTGCCGTTTTTCATTTTGAACCCAAGTGTATACAGGCTATCGATAAGGTTTATATTTTCAACGATAATACCTTCCATAAAAAGATCATATGGAGAAAAATTGAGTATGGACTTGATGCCGGCTTCCTTTAGCTGTGCCGCAACCATCTCTGTCGTACCTGCGGGAGTAGCGATTATGCCTATATCCACACAGTTTTCTTTCGCAAAGTCCTTCAATTCGGATATATCGCGTACTAGAATATTATTCAGGTGTTTCCCGATAATGGCCGGATTATTGTCAAAAATTGCGGATATGTTGAACCCTCGTATTGAAAAATTTGGGTATCCCGCCAGCGCCTGCCCTATATTACCGGCGCCGATAACAACCATCGAATATTTTCTGTCAAGACCGAAGATACTCGAAATTTCGTTTTTTAGTGTTTTAATATGATAGCCGTATCCCTGCTGGCCAAACCCGCCAAAATAATTGAGGTCCTGGCGTATCTGCGAAGCGGTGAAACCGGTCCTTTTACCTAGCTGTCCAGAAGATATTCGGTCTACGCCTTTATTATCCAGGATATTCAACACCCTGTAGTATTTCAGTAAACGCCTAACGACGGCTTCCGAAACTGCCCTATCTTTCATCTTTCCCCCTCGGCGGTTTTTTGATTATAATACCATTATGCCGCTATATAAACAATAACATATATTTCAAAAGGCTCCTGCTAAATAGGCTACAATCCCCAGACCTGCTGATACGAAGATCATCAATAGTGGGGATCGTTTCAGCCAAATGACCCCTACAAGCGTAATTGCAAAGATAATTAATGGGATATAATTCTTCAACAGCATGTCAAAAAGCATATTGAAGTTTCCTCCCGAAACTCCAAAAGCTTCCACGGCAAGTGTATAAGTTGCCGCTGCGATAAGCCCGACAACAGCCGGCCTTATGCCATACATAGCATCTTGTACGGTTTTATTTTTATTAAACGCAAAAAAGAATTTTGCAGCTAACATGGCAATAACGAACGAGGGGAACGCAACGCCGATTGTTGTTATTACAGCGCCCGGTATCCCTGCAAGCTTAACGCCGGCAAAAGTGGCGGCATTGACAGCAAACGGACCCGGTGTCATTTGGGAAATTGCGACAAGATCCGCAACTTCTGCATTTGACATCCAACCTATATCAACCAATTCCGATTGTATCAGAGGGATCATTGCGTAACCGCCGCCAACAGTGAAAAGCCCTATTTTCAAGAACATCCAAAAGAGTTTGAGCAATATTATCATCTTTGCTTCACCCTCCCCAAAACAAGGCCCGCGAGCGCAGCCACGAGTATAATAAGCATACCGTGGATTCCAAAGAACACGGTTGCAGTAAATGCAAAACGGCAATTATCCATGTTGCCGCGCTTTTCAGGCATGGCTTGCCCAGCTGCAAAAGTGATTTGATCATAAGTGCTACGACTCCTGCCCTAAGGCCTGTCAAAGCGGCAAATACTATTGCATTTTCTTTGAACTGGATATAGAAATAGGAAACCACGCTTAGGACTATCAAGGAAGGCAATATAACTCCTACAGCCGCGTACAGAGCCCCGCGCAAACGTGCAAGCTTATAGCCGCCCATTATTGAGGCATTGATCGCGATCGCTCCTGGCAAAGATTGTGATACCGCTAATACATCGACTATCTCCTCATGCGTCATCCAATCGTGCCTTTCGGAAAACTCCCTTATTATCAAAGGAGTCATTGCATAACCACCACCGAACGTCAACGCCCCAAGTTTAAACATAGACCAGAATAATTCTTTGCATACTTTTGACTTCATATATATATTAATTCCCCCAAACGGATAAGATATTATACCATAACAACGATTGATAGATTGGCAATTATAGCAGGATCAAAGGTTTTATATTGTAAATATTGTAGATTTACGTATCTATTTGTATTATTGACTTTATGTGTATTGGGATATAAGATTAACAAAGAATTTCATGTATAGAGAGGGGAAAACTTTTGGCGAAAATCATAGCGGTAGCTAACCAAAAAGGTGGAGTTGGCAAGACTACAACAAATGTCAATCTAAGCGCGTGTGTCGCTTCAACAGGCAAAAGAGTACTTGCTTTGGATCTCGACCCGCAAGGCAATACTTCCAGCGGCCTTGGAATAGATAAATCTACTATAAATAAAAGTACATACGACGTGCTTATAAATGATGCTAAACCTCAGGATGTTATAGTTAAGACCTGCGTGGACAGCCTGGACCTCATGCCTGCCACCATACAGCTGGCTGGTGCCGAGATAGAGCTCGTATCCATGATAGCGCGTGAGCATATATTGAAAAACGCATTGAAGCCGATTTCCCAGAACTACGATTACATTTTCATTGATTGCCCGCCATCCTTGGGACTATTGACGGTGAATGCACTTACATCCGCTAACACCTTGCTGGTGCCGATACAGTGCGAATATTTTGCGCTCGAGGGACTTAGCCAGCTTATGAATACCGTCAAGCTAGTCAAGCGCAACCTTAACGCTTCGCTATCCGTGGAAGGTGTGGTCTTGACGATGTACGACGCAAGGACAAACCTTTCCAATCAGGTTATGGAAGAGGTCAAAAAGTATTTCAAAAACAAGGTATATAATACTGTTATACCGAGAAATGTCCGTTTGGGCGAGGCGCCCAGTTTCGGGTTGCCCATCATTTTATATGATCCCAAATGCCTTGGTTCTGAATCATATATAGCGTTAGCTAACGAATTTTTGGGAGGTGAAGCTTCCTGATGAAACACAGAGGATTAGGCAAGGGACTGGATGCTTTATTGGATACCGGATTGGAGGACGTCCAAAACAGTGCGTTCATTGAAGTAGATCTGGGAAGTATCGATCCCAACGAAGGACAGGCTAGAAAGGAATTCGACGAAGAAAAGTTGAAAGAATTAGCCCAATCCATTTCGATCCATGGCGTGATACAGCCGATCATATTGAAGCCGAAGGGCAGTAGGTTTGAGATAATAGCGGGTGAACGCCGCTGGCGCGCCGCACGTATTGCAGGTCTCAAAACCGTTCCGTCGATTATCAAGGATCTTGCCCATAGAGAAATAGTCGAAATATCCCTAATTGAAAATCTCCAGAGGGTAGATCTAAACCCTTTGGAGGAAGCGGCAGGCCTCAAATTCCTTATGGAAGAATTCAAGCTTACGCAGGAAGAGGTTTCAGAAAGAGTCGGTAAGAGCCGCCCTGCAATTGCTAACGCGTTGCGCATGCTTACGCTCTCCGCAAAAGTGCGTGAGATGATAGCCGAAGGCAAGATAACAGCCGGCCATGCAAAGGCGCTGGCAGGGTTAAAGGACGAGGCTGCCCAGAACGATCTAGCCATGCAGGTCTTTAACAGCGATCTAACCGTCCGTCAGCTCGAGCGACTCATTCGCAAAACGAGCGAGCCAAAAACGAATGCCACACGGGAAAGCAGGGATACCGCATTGGCAGATTTCGAGGATAGGCTTAGGGAACAGCTGGGAACAAAAGTGAATATAACCGGCGATTTGAGTGGCGGTTCGATAGTCATTAAATATTATTCGTCCGAAGATCTGGACAGGATTTATGCGGAAATACTAAGATAAGCGCACAAAAATGTTCCACGTGAAACAATTCCCGTTGTTCCACGTGGAACATTTTTTTATCTCTCTAATATATGCCCTTGATCATGTTCGTTAAAAAGTTTGATTTGAAGAACAGTGACCCGAATGCCGAATCGTCAAATAGTTTTGATATTATAAGGTCTGGCCTTAAACCTGTTGTAGTGGCGGTAGGATCCACGGGCGGCACAGGTATCATGGTTATTATCGCTGGGACGATCATGCAGACTACAAAGATCACAAACACACCGCGGACAAACCCAAACGCGCCGCCTATAACGCTATCAAATTGCTTTAATACCGGAAAACGTACCACATAATTCAGGCCATGCACAATGATCGCCAGGGCTATTCTTATTATAAGAAACAGAATTAGAAAGCATATGATGTTCGCAATGAATATAGTAATCGTTTCGTTATAATACTGACCAATATTGACTATATCTGTCCCCGCAAATACCTTGCCTGTTATATTGGATTTCAATATCGAATCAAGTGGCGTGGGCAGGTTCTGACTTTTTTCTACAATATTCGATACGACGTCTGGCGATAAGTTGGCAACATTGGACATCCTGTCTCCAACTACGACTATCTTTTCAGAGCCTTCCACATAATAGCGCAGGGTCGGGTAGATATAATTGTTTGCGTCCATCCACGCTGAAAGTTTCGGATACCACAGGTATGCTCCAAACAGGGAAACAAAAAATGCAGCCAAATTGCATATTGAAACGATAAACCCTCCGTGCAATCCCGCCAGCACAAATATTATCAGTATCGCTATAATTGAATAATCAAGAACGTTCATCTTTCCTCCAGTGTCACTCAGGCATTTTAATCAGGTACATGCCATCGGTCTTTTGTAAAATCAGATTTTTCCCACCGAAAACCGAATATGCTTCGGTTGCGGGCGTGCCTAAATCATACTTTTTCATTTCTCCGCCATTCTGGTCAAATGCGTACATTGTGCTCTCGGTAATACAAAAAAGCCTATCCTTGCTTAAAAAAACACCAAAACATAGCGGCGGTAAATTAAATGACGCTTCGCCGTCAGGTAAAGTCAAAATCCTCACCGTATTGAAAGAATCGGCATTGCCGCCTTCTTTCCTAGGGACATACGCAAATATGGCCTTTTTATCATCAGTCCAAAATATATCCTGGATCCTCCAGCCGTAGACCAGTTGATTCGCCTGCAAAACGCCTAACAAATCGTAAGTCATAAGATTGTTTGTGCCCAAGACATAGATCAGATTATTTTTGTATTCAATCCTTTCGGGTATCTGCCCATCTATAGTCGTTACGCCGGTAAGTGAATCCTTTTTAATATTATAGGTGTTTATCTTGGAAACCGGCGCCACCTCGGTATCTATAACCAGTGTCCAAAGCGAATCCTCCAGCTCAGTTGCGAACCCGAAGTTCAATATCCTCTCCGTATTAAAATCCAGCGTTTTAATCTCATTGCCACTAGAATCGAACACAACAAGGATACTTTTCTCCTGCGCGTTCTGAGTCAATATACCAATTGATGCCCTGGCGCAGACCACTTTGTCCAGTTTTGCCAGCAAAGGCTTCTTAAACAGCAGTTTCCCATTACAGTCAAATACGGCGAGATTTGTATTGTCGTATGCTGCAGCCAAGGTTTCCGAAACCTCGATTTTATTTGGTTGGAAATCGATCTGTAGTTTCCAAAGTTCTTTGCCTGATGCGTCCAACGCCAAAACTTCCGGTTCATTATAGCATATCAGTATCTGACCGTTTGATGCAAACGGGGCTCCGTCTGCAAATGGCAACGGAATTCCGCTCTCACTTGAAAGCGAATTAGCTTTGGGTTGGGCGAGCCAAATACATAATCCAGCGATTAACAGAACCAGAATAATGCAAACCGTCAGGAAAATCGGATTCAGACGTATCCTCCTCTTCCCTTTGCTCCTATTCTTCGTTCCGCCGGGGAAATCGTATCGCGATCCATCGGATTTACCCGGGGAATATCTGTTGTTCCTGCTTACATATCTCGCCAAATTATTACCCCAACTGCATTGTAATGTCATGCACAAACGATTATTGGAATATATATCACCATAATACACATTTAGGATGTGGTTTATACATGTACACAAATATTTCAAAAAAATCAAAGCGCCCCAACATTCGCGTCATCTGTACCAACAAGGTCATTACAAGGCACAAGTTGGAGGAAAATATTCAAAAAAGCACTTCAAAGATCAACGGTTCTCTTCTTTGTCGCAAGATCGAACTTCTTTTTCAGAATGAAATCTCAACCGGTAAAAATGGTATAGCGCTTGTCTTTCCATCGGGTGAAGAGCTTTCATCCTCCGTTAGGTTCCGTTTAGGTCCGTATATGCATCAATGGCTATATTACTTTTCATCTTTCCCTCCGGATGATAAAAACCTTACTGTCTTTCAAATATGCGGCCGGTACTCGAGCAAGCAATCGATCAGCATAAAGCCTATATCAGCAGGCTATGCTATAATCGGCACTTTTAACAGCCGCTCTAACATGGATTTTATAGCCTATAATATCTGCAATGCAATACGCTGGGCGATTTGCCGGGTAGTTGTATAGCGATGGTCAAACCGCATTTACCTTTGGCGTAAAGAATCTCAGTTTTCTCGGAGCAATTCTAAAATTTGCGGGTGTGCTGCTCCGCAATTCGCCGTCAAGGTTCAAAACGTTTTCGCTGTCTGCATCAATATCTACGCTATTGGCTTTAAAATGCTCGATTATATCCATATCCATATGTGTACCTTTAATTACCTTTGGTAATATAATAGGTATCTGCCACTTCGGTACCCATTTTATTATGACAACGTCCAGTAGGTCGTCATGTATGCTCGCGCCCGGCGCTATTCTCATACCTCCGCCATACCTTCCATTATTCGCCACTGCTAAAAGCAAAATATCCCTGTCCAATTTAAAATCATTTGCCCTTATGCATATACTCTTTTTCTTTGCGCTGAATATCGCGATTATAACTGCAAGTGCGTATGCCGTAAGTCCCCTGAGATATTTTCTTGTAATTCTATTGCACTTTATCACCTCGACGTCAAACCCCATACCCGCAACGTTCACAAAAGCGCGATCATTAGCCATGCCTATATCAAAATCGTCTGTGAATCCATCCAAAATGATATCCAACGCCTTTTCCGGATGCAGCGGCACTCCAAGCGAAGTTACAAAATCATTACCCGTTCCGCCCGGTATAATTCCGATAGGCTTTTCCGTATCAAGTAGCCCATTTATTGCCTCGGAGACAGTGCCGTCCCCGCCGACTATTGCAATGGCCTTTGTCTCTCCCTCTGATATCTCCTTTGCAAGCGTTGTGGCGTGCCCGGGAGCCTTAGTATAAACTGTTTCGTATTTAATCCCCTTTCTTTCCAATATAGTAGAAAGGTTTTTCATAATGTCCTTTGTTCGTCCATTCCCTGCCATCGGGTTCACAATAAAAGTCAGCATTTTATCTCCATTTTTTCTATATCTGATCTTTCCGCTTCATAACCACTATATATCTGTGATCAGATGTCCCAATTGTCTTTTGAAAGGTTCCTGCGCACGTAATCAAAGTTGTGTGCGGTTCCCCGCCAAGGTCCATTATCCAATCAGGTGCTTCATCCAACGAAAACTCATAAGTGTCTGTAACTAAAAAAGATTCCCTTTTGCCATCCTGATATTCGATTATTACCTCGTCTTCCTTTACGAGGTCTTTTATATACTCAAATTTGCCTTTTTTTCCTTTCCACACTCTGTGTCCGGCCAAAATAGAATTACCGGGACCGCCTGGCGACGAACCCGGCTCATACCATGCAACAATATCAGCGGACGGTATTGTATCCATCCTGCCTTCATTATCCTTGCCAACCGGTTGAATATCCGCCGTTATACCCATATCCACAAGCTCTATTTTTACAGGAGGCGGCGGATTCGGTATCTCCGGCGTTGCTTCAGGGGCTTGCCCAACCGTTGGCGCAGTTGTTATCACTTGCGAATTAACGCTTACAATAGGCTGCTGCGCGATATCCGTCGGCTTTATAGCAGTTGCATTTGCCTCATCTTTTCTTGCACATGAAGACAAGCAAAGCAAGGCAATAATGAGTATTAAAACACAAAAACGCTTCATTTTCAATCTTCACTCCTCTTATTATTATAACATAGTTGTAAATATTTTTGCATTCAGTAAGACACTTCCGGTTTTTTTGATATTCAGATATAAAAAATATCAGAAATCCATCCAATGAATGCTAAATAAGCTTGTATTTAATCTATTAAAAGTATATAATAATTCCTGTTTGACATTTTATTAACAAAGTTGGAGGATTACAATGGATTTCAGTTTATCCAAGCAACAGGAAATGGTTCGCACCCTAATGCGC
>JAVBOF010000096.1:0-19086 GCA_031550915.1 Eubacteriales bacterium
TCACAGCGGCTTTCTGCTTGACTATAAAGTTCTTATAGCTGGCTTTCCCATTTCTTTCAAGGACTCGCGTCAAATGGATCTAATGAGCCATTTGCGATGGGATTACTAAGTGGCGAAATCCCTTTAGCGGATTTTGGTAAAGCCCCAAGTACCCTTTTTGAACATATATCAGATCAATAACCCATATCCTCGTCAACCAATATCACATGGTATTCCCTGCAAAACGGACCTCCGGGCCTTTTTTCCAATACAAGGGTAAGGCTGCATATCCTGTCAGGTGATTTGCAGTCGCCGCATTTGCCGGTTGCGGCGCAAGGCGTCTTTTTATTCAGCCTTACGCAATTCTGCGGAGAAGCAACATTTTTGACCCTATCCATGGCCTCTTCATAGCCACC
This sequence comes from Eubacteriales bacterium, assembly GCA_031550915.1. Classification (GTDB taxonomy): domain Bacteria; phylum Bacillota; class Clostridia; order Christensenellales; family MGBC116941; genus JAVBOF01. The sequence continues at coordinate 396 of JAVBOF010000096.1, forward strand.
ATCAACGATCTTGTTTTTGCCGATGATAAATACGACCTTGTCCGGCCCGTTGAATGTACACATGAGCCTGTTTCCCATACCATCGGTATTGAATATCATTCCGCTTTTCGTCAGCGCGTTAGCGGACATCAATACCGCATCGGCATCCGCTTCGGCTAAAATAGCTTCGTTACGGTCGCCCTCAACCTTATACCAGTGCGATACCGGCCTATAACCCGCTTCCTCCAGGCTTACATGCATCCCGTTCTTTTCAACCGTCTGGCTTCCAGGAAAAGCAATACTGCTGCCTTTTGGCAATATCTCGATAACCTTTGCCAACGCTTCGCCTGCGTCTGCGCATACGTATGCGTTGAATCCTCTGCCCTCCAGATTTTTAGACACTTCCTGTAACAATTGCACGCTCATCTCATTACCCCCGTTTTTGTTTTATAAAATCAATAGCCGCCTATAGGCACGGCATATTTCTTGCCAACTATACGCGTCAGCCTGCCCCATGCGGCTTTTAATTCCTTTTTCCCCTGACCCTTTATCTTATAAAGCATCGCTTCATTATTGATCGTCTTGCCGACAGGCATGACCCAAAAAGCCCTCGTACCACGAGCATTTTTGCCCCTATATGTATAAGTCGGCACATAATGGGCACGAAGCAGCTTCGTATTACCGGCCTTTTTTTGAAATCTCAACTGGAGGACCAGCGCAATATTGTTTTCATATCTGGCCATATTGGAAACGAAGTTCCCAAGCGAGTATATCACGAAGCCCTTGCGCGCTTTACCGTCAGCGCCTCCCGTCTTTATCACTTCAATTGGCTGCGGGACGTGCGGATGGCTGCCAAAGATCACATCCACCCCGCATTTTATCATATCCTTAGCATAGGAACGGACTTGTGATGTGGTTTTTGTCGTATTTTCCACCCCCCAGTGGGTCAGAGCTATTATAATATCTGCGCCGGCCTTCTTTGCCGCTTTAACGTCCTGCTGTATCTTATCCATTTTCAACATATTAACAACGTAATTGCGCTCTGCAGAAGAAAGTTTCCTATCCTGCTGGTTGGTTATGGTCGTATATGCCAAAATGCCAAACTTTATACCGTTGGCTTCCATTATCAAGGGCTTTGACCTTGCCGTGGGCGTAAGATTCGTTCCAACGTATTTCAGTTTGTACTTTTTTATATTTTTTATAGTATCTATGGCGCCTTTTTTGCCCCTGTCAAGGCAATGGTTGTTTGCGGTGCATAATACGTCAAAGCCCGCGTTTTTTAGCCCGCCTATCAGGGATGCGGGCGCATTAAAGTTTGGATAACCAAGACCTTTTATCTCTTTTCTGCCTTTTGTGATCGGTGTTTCCAAATTGGCGATGGATATGTCCGCTCGTTTAATTGTCGGGGCTATAAATTTGAACCAATCATCAAAATCATATCCGCTCTTCCCTCTATCCGCCGCATTCAACTGGGTGTTTAACGCCATAACATCCCCGACTACCGAAACAGTTGCAGTCCTTGTTTCGGGTTTTTTATATGCGGCGAATGACCCTGTGAACGAAAAACAGGCAGTAAACGCCAACAACAAGGATATTGCCCCGTTTATTCTTTTGCGCATATATTCTCCATGTCAGTTGTTATTTCTTTATATAATAAATCAGAATACTGATAAAGCCAATGTTTATTTTAACCCAAAATAATATGATTGCGTATCAAGGGCAAGATATGGCATAATCTACAGGAAGCGCCAGAAACGTTTCATATGATTGTTTCGGAGGTAAAGATGTCATCGGACAGGATGAAAAATATTCGCAATTTTTGCATAATAGCCCATATAGACCATGGTAAATCCACCTTGGCGGACCGTATGCTTGAGATGACGGACGTTGTTGCTGCAAGGGATATGGAGGAGCAGATATTAGATACTATGGATATCGAACGTGAACGCGGCATAACCATCAAGGCCACGCCCGCCCGCATGGAATACACCGGCCCTTCCGGCGAAAAATATACATTTAACCTTATTGATACGCCTGGACATGTGGATTTTACTTACGAGGTGTCACGTGCGCTTGCCGCGTGTGAGGGAGCGATACTGGTTGTGGATGCCACGCAGGGTATTGAAGCCCAAACGCTTGCCAATGTATATTTGGCTTTAGAGAACAACCTTGAGATCCTGCCGGTTATCAATAAAATAGACCTTCCGTCTGCCGATGCGGATTTTGTCTGCAAGGAGATTGAAGACGTTATAGGACTGGACGCACAGTTCGCGCCCCGGATATCCGCAAAAACTGGAGAAGGCGTGGAAGCGGTGCTATCCAGTATTGCCGAATATATCCCCGCGCCCAATGGAGATGAAGAAGCACCTTTGCAGGCCCTGATATTCGATTCCTTTTATGACAATTATCGAGGTGCGATTAGTTTCATCCGAATTATGCAGGGAAAAGTTAGCATTGGAGATAAAATACGCTTTATGGCCACAGGCAAGGAGTTCGACGTTACCGAAGTCGGCATATTCGTGCCGGACATGCGTCCAAGCAACATGCTCGCGGCTGGAGATGTCGGCTATATAGCCGCCAGCATAAAGAACGTTGCGGATACGCAGGTCGGCGATACTATAACGTCCGCTGCAAATCCCGCTAAGGAACCGCTTGCCGGCTACAAAAAGGCCAACCCAATGGTTTTCTGTGGTATATACCCCGCCGACGGCGCCCGTTATGGGGATCTGCGCGACGCTTTGGAAAAGCTTAAACTGAACGATGCCAGCATATCTTTTGAGCCTGAAACTTCACTGGCCTTGGGTTTTGGTTTCAGATGCGGTTTTTTAGGCTTATTGCATATGGAGATAATACAGGAGAGGCTTGAGCGCGAATATGATCTAGATCTGATTACAACCGCTCCAAGCGTTATCTTCAAAGTCAAGAAAACTGACGGTACAGACCTTTCAATAGATAACCCGACAAATCTGCCGAACATGGTAGAGATCGCGTATATGGAGGAACCGATGGTATCAGCTCAGATAATGTCGCCGAGCGAATACGTGGGAACAATCATGGATCTTTGCCAGGAGAAGCGCGGCATCTATAAGGATATGAAGTACATCGAGGATACCCGCGTACTGATAAACTACGAGCTTCCTTTAAACGAAATAATTTATGATTTCTTCGATCTTTTAAAAAGCCGCACGAAAGGTTATGCCTCGTTCGATTATGAATTGAAGGATTACCAGAAGAGTGAGCTTGTTAAACTGGATATACTGTTGAATGGGGATATCTGTGACGCACTTTCGCTGATAGTCCATAAGGATAAGGCCTATAACAGGGGCAGGACCATAGCCGAAAAACTGAAGGACGTCATTCCCCGGCAGCAATTTGAAGTGCCGATCCAGGCGGCAATAGGCGGCAAGGTCATCGCTAGGGAAACGGTCAAAGCCGTACGCAAGGATGTTTTGGCAAAATGTTATGGCGGCGATATCACGCGGAAGAAAAAGCTTTTGGAAAAACAAAAGGAAGGCAAAAAGCGCATGCGTCAAATCGGCTCGGTAGAAGTCCCTTCCGAAGCCTTTATGACGGTTTTGAAGCTGGATTGAGCCGATGGCGGATCACGGGCTTTATCTGCATATACCCTTCTGCATTCAAAAATGTGGTTATTGCGATTTCATATCCTACGCAGGCAGGGAAATCCTCATCGAGGAATATCTGCATACTATGCAAAACGAGTTGCATATGCACTCTAAAGCCCATGCAGTAGACAATATCCAGACGATTTTCATCGGCGGCGGTACGCCTTCTTTATTGACTGAAGCTCAAGTTTCAACTTTGCTTTCGGCAATATCAAAGGATTTTCATATAGCGGAAAAAGCGGAGATAACCATAGAAGCCAATCCGGGTACAGTAAGCAAGGAAAAACTAAAAGGATATATGAGCGCCGGGATCAACAGGCTCAGCCTCGGATTCCAGTCCCTGGACGATGGGCTATTGGCCGAAGCCGGACGCATCCATAGCAGGCAAAGCTGTGAAGAAGGCTATGATATGGCATCCTGTGCCGGGTTCCGCAACATAAATATAGACCTTATGTATGGTATGCCCAATCAAAATATCGAAGCGTTTACCAGTACGCTGCAAACAACCGCCGCTTTGAAACCGCAGCATATATCATGTTATTCGCTTATATTAGAAGCCGATACGCTTTTTTATGAAAGACACAAAAGAGGCGAACTGCTTCTGCCGGACGAAGATGTTGTTGCGGATATGCAGGAGACGGCCATTTCTATACTGCGGTCGTTTGGATATGCGCGATATGAAATAAGTAATTATGCCCTGCCTTCATTTGAGTGCAGGCATAATATCAACTATTGGCAAAACGGCTTGTATATAGGTGCAGGCTGTGCTGCCCACGGCTGTATCAGACAGGGCGGCAGGATTGTCCGCTATGCCAACACTACGGATCTGGAAGATTACATAAATAGGGCGGCACGCGGTGTCCCCCAATGTGGCGACATGCAGGAGATTTCCGCTGACGAAAGTGCGTTCGAATCGATAATGCTTGGACTGCGGATGACTGTAGGCATAGATAAAAAGCATTTTTTCAAAAAGCACGGCAAAATGCCAGAGTATTTTATGAAATCTTGCATGAAAAGACTGGCAGAAAAAGGTCTGCTGATAAACGAAGACAGCAGGATATATCTGACCGAAAAGGGGCTGGATCTCCAAAATACCGTTTTGGCTGAGATCCTTGAAGAATTCAATTACGAAAGGAAAGAAGGATGATCGGTTTCTGGATAATTGCCGCAAAAGCTGCCATTATACTGCTTTTTCTTTACATTCTAATCCGCTATATAAAGCCGCTCGGAATATACCTTGGCCTATTGCGCGGAGAGGATTCCTTTGGAGAAGCAATGCCGCAGAAAAAAACCGATATCACTCCAAAAGCCGTTATAATAATTTTTGCCGCGACGATAGCCCTGCGCTGCCTGATGTACGCTTTTTCCGCATCTATAAACGCTGATGCCAATCCGAATGGGCTAGGCAACATCTTGCGTCACCTTTGGCTTCAGACCTCCGATTCATCGCACTACCTAGGTATTGCACAAAACTGGTATACGACGGTTGGAGACCCTCGGTTCCATATCGTATTCCTTCCTTTTTTTCCAATTCTGGTAAAGATCTTGAGCTTTATTACTGGTGAATACCTCTTTGCTTCCCTCGCGCTGAATACCGTATGTACGGGTATGGCTTGTGTATATCTGTTTAAGCTGGCAGGTACCGAGCCGGGCAAAACCTGCGGCATATGGACGATGATATTCTTCCTTTGCTTCCCCGCTGCCTTTTTCCTCTACGCTCCTATGACTGAGCCGCTCTTTTTGATGCTATCCGTGATGTGCGTATACTACGCAATATGCGGTAATTTTTGGCCTTCGGTCATCTGCGGCATGTTTGCGGCTTTTACCCGCTCGCTTGGCTTTTTGCTAGTTGTTCCGGTGTTTTTCGAGATATTGCGTCAACTCGGTAACCGGAACATAGGTAAGTACCTGCTAAAAAACCTTCCAAAACTGCTTTTGATCCCTTTAGGCTTTGCCGCTTATATTTTTATAATCTATCTTGTCACGGGCGATCCGTTCAAATTTTTGGAATATCAGCGTGATCATTGGAACCAAACATTTGGTAGTCCGATAAATTCCATAGGTACGATTATGGATTACGCTTTCCGTTCCCGCACGGAGGACAGGCTTTCGTTATGGATACCGCAGATCATCTGCATATTCGGCGTGCTTGCCGCGCTTGCCGCCACACGCAAAAAGCTGCGTCCCAGCCTCGCCGCGTACGCATGGGTATATATTTTCGCGGCAATATCTCCAACATGGTTGTTAAGCGCGCCCCGCTATCTTTTAGCTGCCTTCCCTGTGTTCATCGCCCTTGCCGGAATAAAAAGCCTTCCCGTAAAGATAACTATCGCGGCGCTATCCGCAGCCATATTGTTTATCCTGTGCTATTTCTTCAATCAGGGTTATTCCATCTATTGACATCATTGGGTTTTCATTCACCTACACGCCAATCAGTTTTTTCTTTTGATGGGTCATTTTACAAGCTTACCATCCGGGGCATGTACAATGCGGAATAGGTCTTCGGATTCGCCCGTATAAGCGTTGATATATACAAGAAAATCATAATTGTCCATACTGCATTGCATTTCATAGCAAAGCACCTCGGTTCCGTCTTTTTTCGGAATCAATGCCTGCTTGCCGCTTACAAACTCCAAATTGTTGTTCAGATTATTCCTGGCATCATCTATGCTAATAGCAGGCGTAGCAACTTCCCTGTCCCTGTGCGAGAGCAAATAATTCCTCGCATCCAATCCAATGATCTCTTTAGTTTCGACGTCCACCCACACCTTAATAAGGTCGGGGTAATAGGTAATGTTTTTATCTTCATATGCAAAATTCACTACGGCTATTCCCTGATAATACTGCCAGTAGTTTTGGCTCATTTTTTCGTAACCAATACTGTCCAAATAGTCCGAAGCGGCTTTTATGCAGCTTTTGCGGGCATCATCATCTAAGGTCGAACCGATTTCATACTTAGGCAGATAATCCTTCATCATCCAAACAAGCGCACCGCCTTTATGCGCAATCAGGGCGTTAAAACGCTTGCCGTCCTGCTGTGTGCCAGCGAAATGATATGCGGGGATCACACCGCTTGAATCAGAATATTTTCCCAGTTTGTCCGGCTTCATGGTTAGTGCCGCCTCCAGCTTGCTTTGTGCGGCTTTGTAACCGATATCCTTACCTGTTGTACCTAACGGCTCCTTTTTTTGTGCGCTTTCGCTGAATGGTCCGTCATATATCAAGATCGGAAAATCCTGCTTTGCTCCTTCCGTGCTTTCCAGCCCTCTGAAATCCTTGATGGAATAATCGCCTTCTCCAAACCGCACATATCCGTATCCATCCTTCCCGTCCACGCCAATAAGATAATCGCTGAATTCCGTCAATGCCTCCGAAATCCTCTTTATCGAACTCCTGTCCTCTTCGCTTAAAGATGTATTTCTTAAAATCTTTCCGTTTACATAGGATGCAAAATCCCCAATCTGGTTCAAAAAATAATTTATACCGGATATATTTTCATTAAAGTATGGAAGCTGATTCAGCAATAGCAGTGCGTTTCCACTGTCACGTATCAGCGTATTCAGCAATAATTGCTGCTGGATATCCCCCGTTTCTGTTGCCATCAGCTTTACTGTAGTATCCCTCATATTGCCTATATCGGCAGTGAACTCTACATATGATTTGTTATAGATATTTTCGAGATCTATCTTTTTCCTCTTTGCCTCGGCGCTTTTTGTTATCCCAAATGCCGCTGCGGCACATGCCAATACCAAAAGAATAAAAATAATTGCATACGCGGCTTTTTTGCTGAGGTTTGGAAAATAACTCATATTAATATCTCCTAAGCACAGAAAGTGTGATTATACAGTATGATCAAAATCGGGCGCGCAAGCAAAAACGCATCGCTCGTCTTTGCGGCGTTGTAATAAAAAAGGGCTCCTCCGCTTGGGTCCATACCGTTGATTGCATCCCTAGCCGCGCGCAGCGCAGAATCGTTTGGTACCATGTTTATCTGTCCGTCCTTAACAATAGAAAAAGCATTTTTTTGGTATATCACCCCTGCCAATGTATTTGGAAACAGTGGGCTCCGCACACGGTTCAAAATTACGGAAGCTACCGCAACCTGACCAATATATGGTTCTCCTCGTGATTCCCCGTATACGACTCTGGCAATAAGATATACGTCGTTGCTGCCTGACGTGTTTTTTGGTGTATCAGGGTCATAAAGCTTATCTATCGTGCTTTGTCCGACTATTCCGTCCACCTTCAGCCTGTTATCGCTCTGGAATTGCAGCAAGGCGGTCTCGGTGCCGCTCCCAAACGATCCGTCAATGCCGTTCGTGCTGTATCCAAAAGTATTGAGCTTCTGCTGTAAAAGCGTCACCGATGATCCGGAACTTCCTTTTGATAGTCCAAGCAATGACACCGCTTGGATATCCGGAGTCGGTTTCGGGGTTTGCGCCTCAGTCGGCATAGCTATCGGTGCTGGTATTGGAGTTGGTAACGGGGTGGGTGCCGGTGTTTGGACCGGGGCGGGGATTTGGGTCTTTATGCCGTTTTGCGTGACAAAATCAGTCTGTACAGGATCCGTTTTAGGTGTTGGAATGGGAATTGGAGCGGGAGTGGGTTTAGGTGTTGGTATGGGTTTTAGGGTGGAAGTGGGTTTAGGCGTCGGCACGGGCTTTTTCGTCGGAGTGGGTTTTGGTGTTGGCTTCAAGAGCTTAATACCGAGTTTCTTTGCCGTTGCAGCATCCACCATACCGTTTATTTTCAGCTTATACCGCTTCTGGAATGCCTTCACGGCAGCATAAGTGCTGCTGCCATATTTGCCGTCAAGTTTCTTTTTATATATGCCAAGTTTTTTCAGCTTAGCTTGGACCGTTTTTACCATTTCGCCTTGTTGGCCCTTTTTTATCGGAATTGGCGTAGGATTCGGTGCAAAGGCCAATGAAACATTGCAAAACAACGCCAAAAAGATGTATATGAAAGATAAAAGGAATTTGATTTTTTTCAATCCGTCCTCCAGAAACGACTTCTTGGTTTTAATATCCGCAGAATCAATAGAGTTTATAAATACAATAAATGTTAAAGCCTGGCGGTCGTTTCTCCGCCAGGCTATGATTTTGTTGCAAAATCTGCTTAATAACTCGAAGGGATCACTGTATTTTTGCAAGATCCAGTAGGTATGTCACGAACGGCACATCCAAGCTGTCTTCCTCGGTAAAATAGAACATCATTGGTACATAGAACTGTCCCTTTATCATCGAAGCCCGCATATCCGATGTAGTGATATCCAAAAGCTTTGCGGCCTTATTATTTGCCAATTCATACTGCCAAAGCGAAAAATCGAAACCTTCCTGATCCTCCGGCCCAGAGGCAACGGCACCGGATTTGCATATATAATACATCGTACTCGTATCAGGCGCCCACATAATGGACATTATCTGCGCCCCTTCGGTAACCGTTATCTTATCGCCGGAGTTTATATCCAGTAACTCTAAATTTGCCTTGCCCATAGATTCATCCTCTGTGGGTGCGGATTCCTCGGCAAGCTCCTGCCCTCTTGCAAAGTTAATGATGCCCATTTTTTTGCCGTTCGGCGATATTTGAAACGCATCGCCATCGGCGAATTTCTCCATAGTTCCTGTTCCGGGATCCAGCGAATAAATCGTTCCGCTGGCTGACGTTTCTCCGCTATCCTCCGAATATGATGCGGAGAACAGAAGCTTGCCGTCAAGGAAGCTGAAATAGTTTTGCTCATTTTGAGTATCGTTCAAAACCTTCATCCTTGAGCCCGGCGCCGAAGAAAGATCACATTTCATTATGTTGGTACTTTCTTCATTGCCTCCTACGATATACAGGATATCCGAATTATCTCCCCACGCAAAACTTACGGCATTGTTACCAAAATCATCCTCACTCAGATCCATCAATTCATGCTTTTCCATATCAAAGATATGGAGTATTTTAGCGTCCTCGGAGTTTTCCAGGAACGCAAGCCTTTTTGCGTCTTGCGAAAAAGCCGCGTCCAATATGACGTCAAATTCCGGCAGGTTCATCTTCACGGCCTTGTTGTTCTCCATAAGCCAAAGCTGCTCAAGCTGCAAAGTAAAGGATTCTTCATCCTGCAGCGCACTTTCGTCCTCCTTCAGCCGTTTGGAAAAAACCTGCTTCTTTCCGTCTACCGAGGTACAAAGATAGGTCCCGTCTGCCATGATAACCGGCAATGTTTGCGCTTTACCATTATGCAGTATTATATTTTGATGAAGATAGCTGTCGTTGGTTTGACCATCATACGGCGGCAGCTCATTTGATTTCAATTCAACGCTTTTCAGCTTTGTGCTTATATTGAGCGCTTTCAGCTTGCTTTCGGCTTTAACCATAAAATCTTCGGCGTCTTTCGCGCTGTCAAACGGCTTAGAAATTATACAATAATGGATAAGGTCGCTATACAGCGAAGGTGTAAAACCAAGGTCGTCAGGTATCTTTCCGCTCTGGTATGCAAAAAACGAATTTGCAACGACGTAATTTGAAGTTTTACTTTCATTTTGTATTGGGCGCAAGCGTATTGCTAGTGAATCCTTGTTTTCCTGTATTTGAAACGAAACATCCGATTCGAGATTAAAATACAGATAGAAGGGGTGTTGTTTGTCTCCTGAATCCATCTGCGCGCTTATCTGCTTAAAAAATCCAAAAACCGGCGCAATGGATTGACTTTCAATCGAGCTGTCATAATCCCAATACTTCAAGCCCTCTATCCGCACCACAAACCTGCTCGGGTTTTGCAGGCAATAGGCAGTATACTTTGGTACGTTAGATATCGAGGCGACGTCTTCCCCTGTCATTTCGCTTCCTAATATGAACGTCAGGTTAATAAGCGCGTCCGTCCCATCGTTCGCCAGACCAATGGTATTAAGGTTTGCATCGTCGATATCCGGTTGCGCGCCGCCCTCGGCGATTTGGCTGCTGTTAAAAAACCCGGTTTCAGGCGAAGGCATGTCCGAAGACGTCTTTTGTTCGCCCCTGGCGCAAGAGCATAAAGCTAACGCAATTATCAATAATAATGGTATAAGTCTTTTATATAAAGCCATCCTGTTTCTCCAGATCAATCTTTTCTATAAACTTCTGTTACAAGTCTTTCAACGTTTTCATATACTTTTGGCACGTCAATACCGCTACATTTGCCTTCGCGGTAAACTATCCTGCCGCCGATGACCGTCATATACACATCCGAGGCGTTACCGGAGTAGACCAGTCCACCTATGGTATTGTTGCGGGGGTAGTAATGCGGTTTTTCAATATCTACCAGTATAAAGTCTGCAAGGTTGCCTTCTCTTATATATCCTCCGTCTTCTATCCCACATGCACGGTAACCGTTCACCGTCGCCATCTGAAGGGCCTGCGTAGTGCTGACGGCTGCCGCATCCCTGCATGCTCCTTTTTGTAGCAGAGCTGCAAGCGACATCTCTTCCCAAAGGTTCAAATTGTTGTTGCTGGTCGCGCCGTCAGTCCCAAGCGAAACGTTTATTCCCTTATCAAGCATCCTTCCTACCGGCGCGATCCCACTAGCCAGCTTCAAATTGCTGCCCGGACAATGTAAAACACTCGCTCCGCTAGAAGCTATCAGATCGATATCATTTTCATCAACCCATACGCAATGAGCAAGCATACATCTTTCATTCAATATTCCAAGTGAATCCAAAAGCACAACAGGCGTCATTCCGTGCCTTTGTTTACATTCCACATGCTCCTTTTCGGTCTCGCTGATATGAATATGAAGCTGTCCACCTTTCAATGCGGCTTCGTTCCCGCATATCTGCAGGAATGGTGGATTGCATGTGTATTCGGCATGAGGCCCAAAAGCTATGGATATCCGTCCATCTGCCGCACCGTGGTATTTATTGAATATATCAATATTTTCCATCAGTTTTGATGTTCCTATGCCGCCGAAATCGACGAGGCCCCGGCTGATCATCGCGCGCATACCGCTTTCATCTACCGCTTTGATGATTTCATCTAAAAAATAATACATTTCGTTTATTAAAGTCACTCCGGATCTGAGCATCTCGGCCATAGCCAAAAGGGTCCCCCAATATACAAGTTCTCCGTTTAGCTTATCCTCCATCTCAAATACCTTTTTCAGCCATTCCTGCAACGCAAGGTCGTCTACCGAGTTGCGGAAAAGCGTCATCGGGACATGTGTGTGCGCGTTAGCAAAGCCAGGCATCAGCAGTTTGCCTGCCGCGTCTATCCATTCATGCCCCGCCGGATTTATACCGCCGGCATCACCTATATAAGCTATCCTTCCCGCTTCCGCCAAAAGGCAGCCACGGCGCAGTATATAGCCATTATCTTCAAATAATAGCATCGAAGCGTTATCTATAAACAGACCCAACGGCTCACCAGCTTTCCAGATATGTCTTCTGCTGTTCATCCAAAACGTCTATCTCACAGCCAAGCGCTTTAAGTTTCATCCATCCGACCTGCTCATCCAGCTCTGCCGGTACTTCATAACAGCCGGGCTGCATCTCTCGAGCATGCTTCGCAAGATATTCAAGCGCCAGAGCCTGCATGGCAAAGCTCATATCCATTATCTCTGCAGGGTGTCCGTCTCCCGCCGTAACGTTTATCAGACGGCCCTCCGATATAAGGTTAACGGTGTTTCCGTTTTTTAATCTATACCCTTCAACAAAATCCCGCCGGCGTATTTTATCCGTGCTCAGCTCATTCAGGGCTTTTTTGTCTATTTCAACATCAAAATGCCCTCCATTACACAAAAGCACTCCATCCTTCATGCTTTCAAAATGCTCACGGCGGATTACGTTTATATTACCGGTCGCGGTAATAAAGATATCGCCAAATTTTGCTGCCTCCGCCATCTTCATGACCCTGAATCCGTCCATAGTCGCTTCCAATGCCTTGAACGGGTCGATCTCCGTGACGATGACATGCGCTCCCAATCCCTTTGCTATCTGCGCTATGCCCCTGCCGCACCATCCATAGCCCGCGATAACGGCTGTTTTACCGGATACTTGCAGGTTTGTAGCACGCATAAAGCCATCCCAGCTGGATTGGCCTGTTCCATACCTGTTGTCAAACAGATGCTTGGAGTTTGCGTCATTGACGATCATCATCGGGAAGAGAAGGTTTCCAGCCTTTGCGCGTGCCTTTATGCGCACAACGCCCGTAGTGGTCTCCTCTGTACCGCCCCAAACGTTCCGGCTAATATCCTTGCGTTCGCCATGCAATAAGTCCAAAAGATCTCCGCCGTCATCAAGCAATAAGTTTGGCCCAAAATCCAGCGACGCGTTCAAATGTTCCTTATATTCGTCATCTGTGGCGTTAAACCAACCAAAAACCTCAAGCCCGTCCGCAACTAAAGCCGCAGTTATCTCATCCTTGGTAGAGAGCGGGTTGCTGCCCGTGCAACGGAGTTGGGCGCCGCCTGCCGCCAATACTTTACAGAGATATGCGGTTTTCGCTTCAAAATGCACGCATACAGTGATCTTTATGCCTTTGAAAGGTTGTTCCTTTATATATCTATTTTCAAGCTCATTTAGAAGAGGCATATTATTTTTTACCCATGCGATCCTTTGCCTGCCCTGTTCGGCAAGACTGATATCCCTGATAATACTCATTATACCCTCCTAAAATTTGAACTCATTCTTCTCCAAAAGGCTTCTTAAATACCCACCGAACTCCTCGTTTAGGTCCTCACGCATCAGCGCGAACTCCACCGTCGCCTTTAAAAAACCAAACTTGTCCCCAACATCATATCTCGTGCCCAGGAAATTATAAGCCAATACCTTTCGCTCAGAGGAAAGCGCTCTTAAAGCATCGGTCAATTGTATCTCCCCAATGGCACCGGGTACGGTACCCTCGATTTTTGCAAATATATCCGGTGTTATAATATATCTTCCAAGTATTGCGATATCCGAAGGCGCTTTGTCGATATCAGGCTTCTCCACAAGGCCTGCAACCTCCGTAAGCCTGCCTTCAAACCCCTGCACCGACGCGCCTGGAGTTACAATGCCAAATTTGTTTGTATCCTTATGCGGTACGGGCTGAACGCCCAAAACCGGGCATTCAAACTGTTCGTAAATCTGCATAAGCTGGCCGATGGCGGGCTGCTGCGAAACGACGATATCATCGCCCAGCAATACTGCAAACGGCTCGTTCCCTATAAACGCCTTGGCACAATGGACAGCATGTCCGAGGCCTTTCGGCTGCTTTTGCCTAATATAGTGTATATCTACCAAATTGGATATATCCTCAACAAGATGTAAAAGCGTATGGTTATGCTTTTCCTTCAGTTCCAATTCTAATTCCGTCGATTTGTCGAAATGATCCTCTATCGCTCTTTTATTTCTGCCGGTTATGATGAGTATATCTTCTATCCCCGCTTCTATGGCTTCTTCAACAATATATTGTATCGTGGGCTTGTCCACGATAGGCAGCATTTCCTTCGGCTGCGCCTTGGTTGCCGGCAAAAACCGTGTCCCCAGGCCTGCCGCCGGAATAATTGCTTTTTTGACTTTCATATATCCTCCCATATCCTAATAATTCCACTTCTATTATATAATAATCCGCAATATAAAACTACATACAGAAACTTATTTACATCACCGTACAGGCTTTTTCGCCGGAAAAACGGCAAAATAGATATTAAGCAAATGAAAGCGCAGTATTGAGCATGCCTCGTAGAGCAATTGGTTGAACAACGCCCCGGAAAACGTCCTTGAACTGAGTTTTGCATTTATTTGTACATCGCATTGTTTCGCCACTTCACAAGCCCTATACATATGGGTGTCGCTCGTGCAGACACATAGGCTTTCGGGTGTAGTCAGACGCAACGAAAAAACGAAGTTTTCAAATGTATTCCTGGATTTATCCTCCAGTAAAATCCGGCTTTCATCTATGCCGGAATCCTTCAAAAAAGCTTTCATCAAATACGCTTCCGAATATTTCTCATCCCTCCCCTTGCCGCCGCTGACTATTGCTACACAATTTGCATTCCTCTGCAAATACCCGATTGCCGCAATCAAACGCTCTTGCAGGGACCTGCTCAATTGTGCGCCACGTACTGAAGCTCCGAGGATAATGATATGGCTGCAAGGCCTTATATCCTCACTTTTTTGCATATACTTAAATACAGGCAGCAGTAAAGCCAGCATCGTAAGCACACCCGCGCACGCAAGATAGAAAAGTATATAGGCAAGCGTTACATTGCCGTCCAAATAAAAAAGGAATGCGTCGACCAACAGGTATACGCCAAAATACATTGGCAGATAAGCACCTTTATTTTTACAAAACCCATTGGCTATTACTATGATGCTGTTTATTATCAAGAGCACGGATATGACTGTAAGGATTATCGACACTATTCCTCCATTAAAATTTTTTCACTGTCTATAAATGCAATTATAGCGTATCGGCGTGAGAAATAGTATAGAATTAAAATGTTTGATATTGACAAAATGCCATATCGGTGCTAATTTAAACATAATGTTTAGCACTCGCTAGAGTTGAGTGCTAACAACCTCGGCAAAGAGTGATTATTATGGATCTTAAGGAAAGAAAACTAAAAATACTCAAGACCTTGATAGAGTATTATATACAAACCGGCCAGCCGGTCGGGTCGCGTACGATAACAGAAAAATATGGCCTTGGCTTAAGCCCCGCGACAATAAGGAACGAAATGGCAGGGCTGGAGGAGCTGGGCTTTTTGGAGCAGCCGCATATATCCGCCGGCAGGATCCCTAGCGATAAAGCTTACCGTTACTATGTTGATAAGCTTATGGAAATCACGCCGCTGACCCCTAAGGAGAGCGATATACTCAACGCTTTATTGTCGGGCCATATGGATGAGACAGAAGGCGTTATGAAGCAGATTGTTAACGCGCTTTCGGATATAACGAACTGTGTGGCCATAGCTATGGTACCAAAGATAAGCAGCATGAACCTTAAGGATATAAAGATGATCAAGGTAACGGATAATAAAGCTTTGATGATCTTGGTTACAGAAAAGGAAATTATAAAGGATACGGTTTTGCGCATACCGGACGATATGGATCAATATGAGCTGGATATGCTCTGTGAGCTATTGAAACCAAGGCTTTTGGGAAAGCGGTTGGATAATCTCGGTTTGTTGGCTAAGGAATGTCTGGCTGGCGCTCTTTCAAACAGAAGGGATATATTGCAGCAGGTTATGGAGCAGATACGCGAGCGCATGTTTGTACAAAAAGGTACCCAGCTCGTGCTAGGGGGTACATCCAAGTTGCTGGATTATCCAGAATACAGCGATGTGAACAACCTCAAGCTTATTATTGGTATGCTTGAGGAAGAAGAAAGGCTGCTGGGCCTGTTCCGAGGAATGTTTCAGGATGAGTTGAAAATAGTTATCGGCTCGGAAAACAAGATATCCTCCGCACGGGTAAGTATCGTTGCTTCCAATTATGATCTTGATGAAGATAATTACGGAACTTTGGGAATAATAGGCCCTGTTCGCATGGATTACAGCAAGATGCTGGCGGTTTTGGATTATATGAGCAAGAATATTGCCGGGATGTTTGAAAACTTTTTTAGATAGCATATAGATATGGGGGCAAAGATGATAGACAAGACTATAAATGAAAGCATAAATATCGAAGAAACCATTGATAGCAACGAAGATCAGGTGCCAGAGAATGGCGAAATAATTGACGAAGCCGTAGATATCGTCTCTATCCTTACGAAAGAAAAGGACGATCTTACATTGCTTGCACAAAGGATACAAGCCGATTTTGATAATTTCCGCAAGCGTAATGCTTCCGTAAAGATGGAAGCGTACGAAGACGGCATCAAGGATTGCGTGCTGGATATGCTTCCGGTATTGGATAATCTGGACCGCGCTCTACAAACTCCTGAAGGCTCTGCAGTGGATGCTTTTGCTTCGGGCGTAGCTATGGTTCTTAAGCAGTTCAAGGATGCCCTTGCAAAGATGGGGGTTGAGGAGATCCCCGCGCTCGGCGAGCTGTTTGATCCCGAATGGCACAACGCCATAATGCAGGAAGAAACCGGTGAAAAGTATAGGGACGGCGAAATAACCGAAGTGATACAAAAGGGATATAAGTATAAAGGCAAGGCCATCCGGTATAGCATGGTAAAGGTAGCGGTGCAGTAATAAACTGCCGCATGCAAATAAATTAAAATTTTTTACGGAGGTAATTTTTATGGGAAAAATAATTGGTATAGATCTGGGAACGACAAACTCTTGCGTAGCGATAATGGAAGGCGGCGAACCCGTCGTTATCCCTAACGCGGAAGGCGCGAGAACGACCCCCAGTGTAGTGGCTTTTACAAAAACTGGCGAAAGGCTTATTGGCCAGGTTGCCAAACGGCAGGCAATAACAAACCCGGATCGCACTATTGTATCCATCAAGCGCGATATGGGTACGGACCGCAAAGATAGTTTCGACGGCAAAAGCTATACGCCGCCGGAGATATCCGCTATGATTCTGCAAAAGCTTAAGGCGGATGCAGAAGCCTATCTCGGCACCAATGTCACACAGGCTGTAATAACCGTCCCCGCATATTTCAGCGACAGTCAGCGTCAGGCCACAAAGGACGCCGGAAAGATAGCTGGGCTTGAAGTTTTGCGTATAATCAACGAACCTACGGCCGCATCGCTTGCATATGGGCTGGATAAAGACCACAACCAAAAGATCCTCGTTTATGACCTTGGCGGCGGTACGTTCGACGTATCCGTTTTGGAAATGGGCGACGGAGTTATCGAAGTTTTGGCGACAGCGGGCAACAACAGGCTTGGCGGCGATGATTTTGATGAGAAGGTCATGCAGTACCTTGCCGCCGAATTCAAGAAGGATAGCGGCATAGATCTGGCGCAGGATAAGATGGCCATGCAAAGGCTTAAAGAGGCTGCAGAAAAGGCCAAGATAGAGCTTTCTTCTGTAATGCAGAGCAATGTGAACTTGCCGTTTATAACTGCCGACGCTTCGGGACCAAAGCATTTGGATGTAACCCTTACTAGGGCAAAGTTTGATGAATTGACCCACGATCTGGTCGAGAAGACGATCGGACCTATGAACCAGGCGCTTAACGATGCTGGATTATCCTCAGGCCAGGTAGATAGGGTAATCCTGGTTGGAGGTTCGACACGTATCCCCTCCGTTCAGGATGCCGTAAAAAGAGTGGCCGGTAAGGATCCCTACAAGGGTATAAACCCGGATGAATGTGTCGCCATGGGCGCTGCTATCCAGGGTGGCGTGCTCGGCGGAGATGTTACCGATATACTGCTTTTGGATGTTACCCCGCTTTCTTTGGGTATTGAGACGATGGGCGGCGTATTTACAAGGCTTATCGACCGTAATACGACAATACCTACAAAAAAGAGCCAGATCTTTTCTACAGCTGCAGACGGCCAGACATCGGTCGATGTCCATGTTCTGCAGGGTGAAAGGGAGATAGCGTCGCATAATAAGACGCTTGGGCGCTTTATGCTTACCGGTATACCACCGGCGCCCAGAGGCATGCCGCAGATCGAAGTCACCTTTGATATAGACGCAAACGGCATAGTGCATGTCTCCGCAAAAGACCTTGGCACCGGGAACGAGCAGAAGGTCACTATAACGGCAAGCAGCAATTTGAGCGACGCCGATATAGACAAAGCCGTTAAGGAAGCCGAGAAGTATGCCGAAGAGGATAAGAAGATCAAGGAAAGCGTTGAAGTCAAGAACAGCGCGGACAGCATTATCTATCAGACGGAAAAAACACTTACGGACCTTGGCGACAAGGTGGGCGCGGAAGACCAAAGTATGCTGCGCGGGGAGATAGATTCACTTAAAAAGACCGTTGAAGGCGGAGATACCGAAGCCATCAAAAAGGCTACGGACGAATTCTCTAAAAAAGCTTACGATGTGTTCGGCAAGGTCTACCAGCAGGAAAACGCTTCCCAGGGAGCCCAACAGCAATACACACAACCCGAGCAGGATGCAGGCCAAGGCCAGCAACAGGCGGATGAAAACGTTATGGATGCCGATTACGAAGTTGTCGATGAAGAGAAGAAAGACGAACAATAAAACGGCGTAACATATAGTATATTATATAAAAAT
>JAVBOF010000043.1:0-7952 GCA_031550915.1 Eubacteriales bacterium
TTTCAGGCGATATCGATCTAATAAACGGCACAATAAAGGATAACGCCCCTGCATATTCGGCGGAAAACGAGCAGTACAAGGATATGCTGCAAGATGTTTCTGTAGATATCAAGTAAAAAAAAGAGCCTATATGCCGGTTAATCCGGAATACAGGCTCCTATTTTTTGTTATTCGACTTTGCGGCTGGGCGATAGGAATTCTCGCCCTATTTTTGTTTGGATAGTTCCAATGATCCCCTTAGGTGCAAGCAATATAACCAATATCGCTATCACTCCAAGAATAACCATACTAATACCGACGTAGTCCGCCAATAACTGGCGCAATATTACGAATATGACCGATCCTACGATCGGCCCCGCTACCGTGCCGATACCTCCGATAACTACTATAAACACAGCCGCAACCGTCCATGCCGTGCCAAATGCGTTTGAAGGCTGTATGGATATCTGCTGCAGGAAGAACAATCCTCCGGCTACCCCTGTTACAAAGCCTGAAATCAAAAACGCATATGTTTTTGAGAGCATCAGGTTTACGCCTACGGTTCCGGCCGCCTCAAAGTTATCGCGCATTGCCATGAGGCCCAGCCCCAGTTTAGAGCGCAATAGCAGGTTGACCAGCAAGAAGACCGCCACCGCCAGAACCAACGCCATATAGTAGATGTCATTGGTTGTGTAATGTACTTGTGTTTTAACGAACATTCCGATTCCGCCTTTAACGAACTTCCAGTTAAGGAAGATAACAACGAAAGCTTCTGCCGTTATCCATGTAGCTATAGCAAAATACATGCCCTTCATACGGAAGAGTATGAAGGCGAGCACACCTGCTATAACAGCGGAGGCTATTCCTCCTATAAGCAAGCACAGTCCTACAGGCAGGCCGTAGGTCGTGCATCCGACGGCTACAGCATAGCCGCCAAGCCCGATAAATATCTGCTGGCCCAGAGAAACCAAGCCGGCATAACCTGCCATCAAATTCCACATCTGTGCCATGGCCAAATACATGCAGGATGTCAGTGCGATCAACACAAGATATGAGCCGCCCCAGAAAGGCAACAGGACAAGCGCCGCAAGGACGATTACCGTTATTATTATTTTAATGATATTTTTACTCGATACAAATGGACTGGTAATGTTTAACACCCCTTTCGATTTATTAGACCTTGGCAAACAGGCCCTGTGGACGGAATATCAGCATTATAAGCAGTATCGCATACCCTGATAACAGCTGGAACGAGGTACCAAGATAATGCGCGCCTACCAGCTGGGCAAGTGCAAATATCAACCCCGCCACAAATGTGCCCTGTATACTTCCCATGCCACCGATAACAACGACACCAAACGCTATGATAAGGTAGGCCGTTCCAGAGCTGGGGAAGAAGTTGTATGTCATTCCAATCAAGACGCCTGCGAGAGCTGCGGTTATCATGGCGATACCCATCGCTATCCCGTAAATACTCTTGATGTTTACGCCCATAAGCTGAGAAACCTCTCCATCGTCTGAAGCCGCGCGGATAGCTCTGCCCTGATACGTTTTCTTAAGGTACAGGGAAAGCAAAAGGATCATTACAAGGCCAATAACAAAATTTAATACCATCAGCCAGGAGATATTGATGCCGTCAGTAACCGCGATACTCGATTGCGCGAATGAGATCGAAAGGTTTCGGTTGTCTGGTGTGAATATCAAAAGCAATGCGTTTTGTACTATTATTGACATACCGAAGGTTATCAAAAGCGGTGGTTCTGCGCCTTTGTTCAAAACCCGGTTAAGCATTGTGTTTTGGATAAACATGCCAAAGAAAAACATTATCGGCACTACCAAAATCAGCGTGAGCAACGGGTTCATCTTGAACGTTGAATAAAAGAAAAAGCTTAAATAACTCGCGAGGATTAGAAAGTCCCCGTGCGCCAGATTGGTCAGTTTTACTATGCCGAATATCATACTCATGCCAACGCCGATAACAGCATATAAGCCACCAAGCAATATAGCGTTTATAATGACCTGGATTAAAGCTTCCAAAGCAGTTCTCTCCTTCTTTGTTAAGTATCAAACGCCAAAATATGCTTTTCTGACGTCTTCTTCGGATAATTCTTTGGATACACCCGAAAGGACGAATTGACCTTTAAGCATAACGTGGCTGATTTCCGATATTTTCAAGCTTCGTTTAACATCCTGCTCTATAAGGACAACCGATATACCTTCGCGGTTTATTTCCTTTATCCTTGCATATATATCTTTGATTATTGTTGGTGCGAGTCCAAGTGATATTTCATCAAATAGAACCATCTCCGGCTCGCTCATCAATGCCCTGCCGATAGCAACCATCTGCCTTTGGCCACCAGAAAGAGCACCTGAAGCCTGGTTGGCTTTTTCCTTCAATATGGGAAAAAGGTCATATACCCTATTGAGCGATTTCGTTTTCGTTTTTCTTGCTCTTTTTGTATAAGAACCCATTATGAGGTTTTCTTCCACAGTCATTCTGGCAAATACCCTGCCGCCTTCTGGAACCAGTGAAAGCCCCATATCTACGATTTTATGCGGCGGTACTGCAGTAATGTCCTTGTCTTTGAACATTATCTTTCCGCTTTTTGGCTTATGCAAACCAGAAATAGCGGATAATAAAGTAGATTTTCCTGCACCATTGGAGCCGATTATGGAGACGATTGTCTTCGCTGGGATTTCTATGCTGGCGCCTTTAACCGCTTGAAAATCTTTGTAAAAGATATCAACATCGTCAACTTTTAGCATTATTCCTCTTCCTCCTCCGCTCCAAGATAGACTTCCTCAACTTCCTTGGATTGTATTACTTCTACAGGGTTGCCATGCATTAACTTTGTGCCATTGGATAAGCAAAGCAAGCTATCCGTAGCTTCTACCATAGTTTTGATAATATGCTCTATCCAGATGATCGTTATGCCGGTATTTTGAAGCTTTTCAACGAGCTCGATAACCTCGTCTACTTCAGTTTTTGTCAAACCTGCAGAAACCTCGTCCAATAGAAGCAGCGAAGGATCCGTTGCAAGTGCCCTTGCTATCTCAATACGTTTGCGATCCAATAATGCGAGCTTCATTGTTAAAGTATTCCGTTTTTCATACAAGCCGGTTCTATGAAGAATATCGAGGCACCATTCCTTGGAGCCTCTCTCTGATTTTTTTGCGCCATGGACAGCTCCAACCAAAGTGTTTTCATAAACAGACATGTTTTCGAAAAGCCTTGGCACCTGGTAAGTTCTTCCGATGCCCAAATGGCAACGCTTAGAAGAATTCAATTTGGTGATATCATGACCATTAAAATTTATTGTGCCTTCCGTTGGGATTACCAAACCTATAAGTGCGTTCATCAGTGTTGTTTTGCCGGCTCCGTTAGGACCGATGATACCTAACACTTCACCTTTCTTAACCTCAAACGTGAGGTTGGAAAGCACCTTAAATCTTCCATAAGCGACATGTAGATTGTCGACCGAAAGGATATTTTCCATCTGCACACATCCAAATCCATAATAATAATATAATGAGGGGACGGGGTTAACCGCCCCCTTTCATTATTTTTTATGCCTTCAATTTACAATCAAGGCAATGGGAACATGGGTTCGCCAGTCGTGGCTATATCGGTAAAGCCTTCATTGCTGATGATATTCAGCTTCAGGCCGTCGCCGTCTTTTACCCACTGGCCGCCAATTATCGGAGTTTCTGCGAAATGCTGGTCATTATATTTGATATGTCCAACAATCGTATCAAGATCTGTTGCCGCAATAGCGTCACGGATAGCCGCTTTATCAAGGGATGCAGCACGGGTCAATACATCAAATGCAACTTCCATCGGGGCATATTTGTAGCCTATCGGAGGAGTCCATTCTCTATCGTTTTCTGCTGTCCAAGCATCGCAAAGCTGTTGGGCTGTTTCACCTGTCAAAGATGATTTGAACGGATGCCACGGGCTCCACCATACTTCTGCGGAAAGGCCATTAGCCAAATCGGCACCGAGGCCCATTGCGTCTACTTTGAAGAGATACGCTTTACCCATCGTGACCATCTTCGGTTTGAAGCCAAGCTGTTTTGACTGTTTCCAGAATGTTGCGAAATCCGGGGGAATATTAACGCCCGTTACTATCTCAACACCCTTTGCCTTGAAATCATTTATGATAGATGTAAAGTCTTTTGTTCCTGCAGGATATCTGCCAGGATCTACAAGCGTGTAGCCGTCTTCAGGCAGTTTTTTCAGGAATGTGTCCGCCCAAGCGATACCATCGGCATCGTTCGGCAGCATAACGCCAACAACTGCCTTGCCCAGACCAACTTTGTTCCACATTGCTTTGAATGTGTTGTAAACAGATTCGATTCTCCAGAATGCATGGAAGCTCCATGTGTAGGGAGCGCCCTGCAACCAGGCGTCAACCGGGCATTCCATCGAAATGCAGGGGATTTCATAACGTTCTGCCAGTGCCGCGACGGGGTTAACCGTATCGGGAGTGTGGCGAACTACCAGAAGGTCTACTTTCTTTTCAAGAATAAGCTTAGATGTTACTTCGCTTGCCTTCGTCGGATCGGATTCTGTATCAACGATCTCCAACTTAACGGGTAGCTTCTTGTTCAGTTCTTTTATAAAGATACCGCCATCTTTGTTGATAGCTTCTAGAGCACGGTTCTCGGTCCACGGAGTTCCTTCGCCAAAGCCTGCAAGCGGGCCGGTGGAGGGATTCGGGATTCCGATCAATATGCTGTCTTTTCCTGCCAGGTCAGCGGGTGCCGCTGCGTCAGATGCAGGTGCTGCATCGGATGCGGGTGCTGCATCAGTTGCGGGCGCTGCATCAGTTGCGGGCGCTGCGTCGGAAGCAGGTGCTGCGGGTGCTGCCGGTGCACATGCCGAACCAACGATTAACGTAAGTACGATAACAAACACCAGCAAAATTTTTGCCATTTTCTTCATGATATTCTCCTCTTCTTTTATTTAATATAATAGCAAATTTGGAATTCTATAAGGATTATAATAAACCCATTCGATATGTGATTACCTCCGTTACAACATTTACAGTATACGAAAACAACCTATAATTGTAAAGAACTTTTTAACTCATAGCTCTGTGAGAGTATCACACACATTAAACTGTGACTTATTATAAACATAAACGACAACTTACAACAAGTATATTATTGCACAAAGTTAGACTTTTCACATCGTGCAGTAGCACAAACTTATATGCTATATACTAATATTAATTTTTTGATTTGCCATGTAGTTTAATATTTTTGTTCCCCTGCACAAGCCGAGTGATCAATTCAAAGTCGGATCATTCAAGACACCTGTAAATAAAGGCATATTTTCCTTGTTAAAAATAACGAATACGAATGGCCGGTCAAGTACCATCTTTACCTTTTTCAGTTCCCCAGGATCCGCCGCCGCTGCTTCATACTGCGTAAAAGAGGAAGCTTCAACCCCGTTTTCGTTTATGGCAATATGCAGCATTTGCTTTGCTTCACTTATAAACAAACCGGTTTCCGCAATTCCGGAAAAATCCGCTTCACCGGCTGTAAATGCCTTTTTCGCTCCCATATCATACAGCATGTTTTTTACGTCATTCTCTGCATCAAATTCAAATTTAGGAACAGACCATGTTATCAAACCGTTATCTGCGTTTTCAGTATAAAACGCTTTTTTCAGCGCCGTCTTATCCTCTAATAATCCGCTTATGCTCTTGTTCTTTGCCGGAAGTATGAAAGCCATCTTTTCTCCGGAGCTCATCGGTATACATGCCATCGTGAATTCTTTATCCTTGATATAAGTTCCTTCCAATGCTGTACTGTGCATAAAACTGCATTCAATATTTTTTCCATCAGTAGTTTTAAACTTTCCCGTCTTAGTTTGCGCGGGATCAAACAGCTCCTTCCATTCCCCTTTAAAATAGACCGTATTCATCACCAAGAGCACAGTTTCCGCATCTATAGTTACGCGCCGGCTCATGCTGTTATTTGTATTTTGCGCAACCCAACTGCCTATTATCCGCTCAGTTTCTTCGCTGCTAAAGTCAGCTCCAAACATTTCAGCAGAATACGACGCGGACGCCTTATCCACGAACTTCTGCGTAAAAGTGATATCCTTATCCATCCAAACTGAGTTTGCGATCCTAAAATCACTACCACCCTTTTGTGCATTCAGAGTATAATATAGGCTCTTGCATATCCGGCCTAATTCGTCTGCGTCAAGATCTTCACTGCTTATTGCTTTTATCAATCCTTCTTTTGTTTCCCCGTTTGCCCCTTCTGCAATAAGCGCCGTCGCAAAATATAGACTCAGAGGCGAGTAACATATATTTACATTGCCGTTTTTGGGCATTGAATCCAACATAAACCCGGTCAACCTTTCAGAAATATCCACGGGTAAAACCGTTTCTGCATTTTCAATTTCTCTGGGCTTATCAGAATCCACCTTAATAACGGATTGGCGACTGATAGCGGGTGAAGCATTATCACCCATTGCCTGAGGTGCACATGAAGCTATCTGAGAACAGATTATTATGCCAAGAAACAGATAAAATACTTTCCTCAATACACAATCCCTCCATGTAGAAATACTTGATTATATATACGACGGTATTTTATGGTTTTTTGTTCCATATCCTGTATCCGGCCACCACGCAGCGGGCTTACAAAAAAACAAGGGCCTTAAGCCCCTGTTTTCCATGCTGTTATTACTTTGTTTTGCTATTTGCATCGTGCTGCATACCATGGCATTCACCTTTCATCTGGCAGTGTTCACATCCGGTGCATCCGCTTTTCTTTCTTTTCAGCCTGTATATGACCGAAAACGTTATTATACCTGCAATAACAATCAATACGCCTATATCAACTGCGCTCATATCAACCAACTCCCCAACCAAACAGGTAACCTACATTATATATTATGAATGATATCACCCAGGCTGTTAGTAACCAAAACCCTATGGTCAGCCACATCCACTTGGAGCTTCGCATCTCTGCGCGCATCGCAGCGACAGCCGCCATACACGGTACGCTCAATAGATTGAATACCATGAACGATATCGCCGCAAGTGGTGTAAAGATCGAGGCAGCAGCAATCGCGAGTGCACCGCCCGTCCCATCGTCGCCACCCGCGTCAGCAGCCATGGATCCTGGCGTATAGAGGACGCCCATAGTCGATACGACCGCTTCCTTGGCAACAAGCCCTGTCAATATGGCGACAACCGCTTTCCAGCCAGTATCGCTCGAAGCAAATCCAAGCGGCATAAATATCGGCCTTATTGCATTTCCGATTATACCCAAAATGCATTCTGAGCTGTTTGGCTCCACCATCTGTAAGGTGAAGCTGAAGTTTGCCAGGAACCATATTACTATCGATGCCGCGGCAATTATGGTAGCCGCACGAACAAGATAGTCCCTGAATTTTTGCCAGAGGCTTAAAAGCAGATTTTTTAGCCTTGGTAAGTGGTAGGCCGGCATTTCCATAAGAAAAGGTGACGGTGGTCCTTTGAATATCGTGTGCTTCAAAATAAGCGCAGCGATTATCGCGGTTATTATACCAATAAAGTAAATGGCGAAAACCATAAGGTCTGCGTGCGATGCGAAAAGCACCGAGGAAAACATCGCCCATATCGGCATCTTCGCCCCGCAGGAGAAGAACGGCATAAGCATTACCGTCAGCCTGCGCTCCTTTTCGTTTTCCAAAACGCGGGTGCCCATCATGGCCGGTACCGAGCAGCCAAATCCCATAAGCAGCGGCAAGAAAGCTTTGCCCGAAAGACCAAACCTGCGCAACAGTCTATCCATGAGAAAAGCCACCCTCGCCATGTATCCTGTATCTTCCAATATCGTCAAAAATACGAACATCAGCAGTATCTGGGGTATAAAGCTCAATACCGCACCTACGCCGCCTATTACTCCATCAACGATCAGGCCTTGAGACCAAGCAGCGGCTCCAGATGACTCCATCAAACCGCCCA
>JAVBOF010000140.1:0-2828 GCA_031550915.1 Eubacteriales bacterium
ACGCACCCGTAAATAAACCGTATCCAAAGGATATCTGCGCGATATCGGCCTCTGTACATCCTGCCATCGCTGCGATACGGGCAATCAGTTCAGCCCACATCTCTATATCTGCTTCGGTATATCCAACAACGGTAGGCCTGCCGGTCGTTCCAGAAGAAGCATGCAGTCGAACGATTTTTTTCATCGGCTCTGCAAACATGCCGTAAGGATAATTATCCCGGATATCATCTTTCAATGTAAAAGGCAGCTTGGATATATCGTCCAATGTTCTTATATCCGTGGGCGCTATACCGGCCTTTTTATAAGTGTCATGATAAAAAGGTACGTTTTCATAGCAACGTTTTACCGTCATTTGCAGCCTTTCCAATTGTATCTTCTGCATTTCATCCCTTTGCATGCATTCGATCTGCGGATTAAAAATCATTGAAATCACTTTCTTCCTGAGAATACTCAATTAATCTATAGTTTTTTATTATATACCCAGATCTACTAAAACTCAATATATCCACTATATATAATATTTCCAGCCCGGTAAACAAAAAAACACAGAAAACATTGGGCTTATATTGCAAAAAGCATGTTTGGCGAAAAGAGTTCTTCAAGGCTAAATGAGAAAGCCTGCGGTTAATTGCGTAATTGTTGTACGCTGAACCCGCAGGCTTTTCTATTGACACAATTGATGCTTTGCCGGTTAATCATATAGGGATATCAAAAATATCTTCTTTGCTTATAATAATATGCAAATCAGACCGCCGCTGCCTTCGTTTATTATCCTTTGCAGCGTTATCTGTATCTTATCTTGAGCATCTTCCGGCATACGCGCAAGCTTATTAGAAAGGCCTTCCTTAACCAATTCATGCAAAGATTTTCCGAAAATATTCGTTTCCCATATTTGCTTTGGATCGGCTTCAAATTCACTTAGCAGGTATTTGACCAGTTCTTCGCTTTGCTTTTCAGTTCCAACAATCGGTGACACAACGGTCTGGATATCTACACGTATAAGATGCAAAGACGGAGCGCTTGCCTTCAGCTTTACACCAAACCTGCTTCCCTGCTGAACTATTTCCGGTTCTTCCAGGCTCAGCTCATTCATGGACGGCGGCACCAATCCGTATCCTGTTTGTCTTACGCTATCCAACGCCTGAGCAACACGGTCATATTCATTCTTGGCTGTCACAAGATCTTTCATTATACTAAAGAGATGGTAGTCGCCTTTTATCGGATATCCGCACTCTTCTGCCAACACTTTATAAAACAATCCCGGTTTCAGTGTCAGAGCAAACTCCACAACTCCCTCACCAAGCAGCATTATATCAAGCCTCGGTGTTTCGACATATTCCGATTCATCAAAAGCATCCATCAGTTTCCCGTAATCGCGGACTTTTGATATGTCACCCAATACATTGTTGATGCGGCCCATCACATCTTCTAACAACCAGTGGTCGAATGAAAGGGCTTGCATCCATTCAGGAACATCCATACGCACGGTTTTCAATGGGAATTCGAATAGCACGGTCTCTAAAAGCTTATTGATATCCGCATTCGTCATGTTCATAACATCGAGGGTCAAAACAGGCATATCGTATTTTTGAGCTATGGAATCACGCAGTTTTTTCGTATCGTCGGCATCCGGCGCGCTAGTATTCAACACGATTATAAACGGCTTATTCAGCTCTTTAAGCTCGTTAACGACACGCTCTTCTGCCTCTATATAACTGTTGCGCGTTATATCGGTAATACTTCCATCAGTCGTTACAACAACACCTATGGTGCTGTGATCCGTGATTACCTTTCTAGTACCTATCTCCGCGGCGTCCTCAAATGGTATATCATAATCGAACCATGGCGTCCGAACCATCCTTGGTTGTTCGTTTTCTTCAAATCCCATTGCTCCGCCAACCATATACCCGACACAATCAACCATCCGCACATTCATCACTGCTTTTTCTTCAATGCGGATCTCCACTGCTTCGTTTGGTACAAACTTTGGCTGAGTCGTCATGATCGTCTTTCCCGCCGCGCTTTGCGGCAGTTCATCAACTACCCGTTCTTTATTATAGGCGTTGTCTATATTGGGCAAAACCATCAAATCCATGAAATTTTTTATGAAAGTAGATTTTCCGGTTCTGACAGGGCCGACAACGCCTATGTAAATATCACCTTCCGTCCGGTCGGAGATATCCCGATAAACGTCGTAATTCTCCATTCCCTTTCCCTCCTAAATCAATGTCAAATTTGTCTGTCAAATGAACATTAAATATATATGCGAATATTGGCACTAAAATAACCGAATACTAATGCTAGCAATTTGATTTAAACTGCTGAAAATTTATATATGGGAATGGTTTATACTAATTTATTCAATAAAAAAAGAACGCAAAACCGTTCTTATCCTATTATTTCTTTAGTTATATTGCCCGTCAATTACCCATGGCCACAACGGTAGATACAAAAGCAATGAATATGCCAAGCTGGATCAATATGTAAGTAAAAACATATTTTAATGCTGTCATGAAAACGATCTTCACCCCTGTAAAATTTAGGCATTTATTGCTTGAATGGATTATAACATTTTGCGCAGGTTTTATCAATGATTTCCACCCGAATTATAGCGGTTTCCACAAAAAATAAGAGAGCCATTGTATACCAAATGGCTCTTCATTACTGTGTTTCAGCAATTATTTCTTATTTCTTGGGTTTGCTAGTCGACGTAGTTTCAGCCGAGTCAGTTGGATTGGACGTCGCATTTGTGCCATCCGTAACCGCGGGAGCCGGGGATGCGTTTTCCTCTGCCGGATCGACCGCATCATTTAGCAAATCCGTCTGAT
>JAVBOF010000060.1:0-5002 GCA_031550915.1 Eubacteriales bacterium
ACAGGATCGCTGTAGGCATGTCCTTAGGCAAGATGATCTATGCGGCGTTTATTATAGCGGTGTTTGCAGCGGGCGTGTTCTGCACGGTTACGATGGCGCCTTACCTGGCTTCGCAGATGGAGTTGAAGCATGGTTATGATACAGTTGATATACGATTGAATTCTTCTGGTGATAAAGACGTGGAGGAGCGCATAGAGGATGAACGTCACGGGGTAAAAGGAAACCCGACTCAGGGCGGTTTAATGCCTAATGGTGCCAGAAATGACTTTCCGGAGGATGATGCCCTGTTTAACGAAGAGCGGAACTTTGGCATGCAAACAAGCGTCAACGTTGTTGATTATGCCACGACAGGTTTTCTGTTTTTGGCATTTCTGCTCATGGTTGGCGTCTTAGCTTATTGGTTTGAGCGATATGTTTTGAGGGTCGGGAGGAAGACAAAAGAGTAAGTAACTTTTAAGTCTTGCGACAAAAGTATCAGCACAACGGTGTTTCTGCCTTTCGGGATGTTTAACAAACACAAATATGAACCGGTGGACCTTGTTGATCGGATAATAAGTATTTATTGAAAAGTGAATTTCATTTTGTTAAAATGATGTTAAATTTAAAAAATCGAGGAGGTATTATATGGAAACGCTTAAAAAATATGTTGCTGAGTGTATAGGCACGCTAGTTCTGGTGTTTATGGGCTGCGGCAGCGCGGTTTTTTTGGGATGTGAACCTACTGGCGGTCATCTAGCTGTAGCGCTAGCGTTTGGTCTTTCCATCGTGGCAATGGCATATGTTATCGGCAATGTATCCGGATGCCATATAAACCCTGCAGTGTCGCTTGCTATGCTTATAAGCAAAAAGATAAACGGTAAGGACTTTTGCGGCTATGTTATAGCTCAAATTATCGGAGCTATTATCGGAGCGGCGCTACTAAAACTTATAGTCGGTTTTGGTATAGAGGATTTGACAGGTGGACTTGGTTCGAATGGTATCGCGAACGCGGGTGGCATTGGCGGCGCTGTCATTATTGAAATCATACTTACATTTATTTTCATTTTTACAATACTTGGCGTGACTTCGGACGAAAAGAAAAGTGGTGTTGCGGGCATAGTTATTGGTTTGACATTGACGTTTGTTCATATTGTCGGGATACCACTGACAGGAACGTCGGTCAACCCCGCGCGTAGCATCGGCCCTGCGCTCTTTGCCGGTGGAGATGCGCTTGCAAACCTTTGGGTATTCATCGTTGCGCCACTTGCTGGAGCAATTATCGCCGCATTGGTATTTAAAGCAATCAAGGAAAGAAAGCAACAGGCATAGACGAATGAGACTGAATACGGCGCCGCATTTTAATGCGGCGCCGTTTCTGCTTTACAATAAAATACTGTTATAAATGAGAGTTTTTCGATATAATTATACCATTGGTTCGTTTTGGAGCAGTGTATGAATGAAATTTTGGAAAGAATCAGACCTACAGAATATAATTCGTTCCCTATAAGGCGGAAGATAGTGCGAATGTGCCTAATGATTGTATTAGGCCTTGTTCTTGGGACGCTGGCGAAATTTTTGGATAGCTACCCAATTGTTGGAGAGATCGGATCCAGAATGGGCATTTGGATACTGACTGCAACATTAATAGCCGTATTCAGCCGCTCACCTAGATCGGCGTCAATACATGTATTTGTGTTTTTCGTGTCGCTTCTGTTGGCGTATTACCTTTATACCGCATTAATTTTAAAGTTTTTTCCAAAATATTATATGCTAACATGGGCATGTTTCGCCATTATTTCGCCATTCGCGGCATATATTGCATGGTTTGGCAGGGGAAACGGATGGATAGCCGCTTTATGTGCAGCGTTGCCGATAGGGTTCTTAATTTCGGAGGGTCATTCCTTTTACTACACGGTTTCGATTGTACAAGGCTTTGATCTCCTGGCTGCAGCGGTTCTGTTCGCCTTTGTTCCCAAAAATTGGCAAACAAGGTTTCGGCTATTACCTTTTGCTGCGATCACTGCATTCGTAATGGGCTTTTTCGATATATTTTCACGGGTTTTTGGAACTTTATATTCATAAATTTTTTTCCGGCGTTGTTTTTTTTAAAAAAACTGTTATAATAGACATTACGGAAAATTTCTCGTTAAAAGCCTTTGATAAGGCGAAATCTTAATACTGCAATAATAGTTTCAGGTATGGAGGAATACTCAAGTACGGCTGAAGAGGCGCCCCTGCTAAGGGTGTAGGTCGGGGTAACCGGCGCGAGAGTTCAAATCTCTCTTCCTCCGCCATTTACCAAGCAGCTTACAGGATTTGAACCTGTGGGCTGTTTTTTGCTATCATGCTAACGTAGAGTGTTTATATTTTCAAATATGACATGCAGTTGTCAGGTTATAAGTGTTATTATTAAAATAAAAGGGGTAATTGATCATGCCTAATGTTGCTTATTTTAATTCTTACAAGTTGAAAAATGGTGTATCTGTTTCTGAGTTTTTAACAACAACAAAAAAATTAGTAGACGAGGTTATCTCAAAACATAAGGGCTTTATTTCTACAACCTTTTTAGTTGATGGTGAAATATGGGCTGACTATACGATTTTTGAAACAATGGAAGATTTCAAAGCATTTAAGTCAGCTTCAAGCGCAGCGCATGAAAATGGAACAAATGAAATAGCCGAAAAGTTTTATTCATACATTGATTGTTTCAGTGAATATCATTTTACGGTTGCGCAAAGTTCCTTAGCAGATAAATAATTTGTTAGCCTTATAAACAAAGTACAATAACTACATGTTATAAGCCAGCCTGTGTAAAAACGGCCAAGGCAAACAGAGAAAATGATATAATAAGCCTAAGAAAGCGATGGGAGCGAAGGCTTATGAGCCAATACATAACAGGCGGAAATCGGGAGCAACTGAGCATGTTGCCCATGTGCATGGATGAAATGATCGGGGAAGAAAACCCTGTGCGTGCAATCGGAGCCATTGTGGAGAGCATGGCCATAAGGAAACTTGGTTTTGCGTATGGTGAAACCAAAGGAATTGGCCGGAAGCCGTATGACCCTGAGGATATGTTCAAGCTGTACGCTTACAGTTACTTTAACGGGATACGATCGTCGCGCAAGATCGAGCGAGAGTGCCATCGCAATATAGAGATCATGTGGCTGATCAACAGTTTGAAACCAGACTTCAAAACCATCGCCAATTTCCGGAAAGACAACAAACACGCGATCAAAGCGGCGTTCCGCAAGTTTACAATGATCTGTGGCGAGCTGAACCTGATCAGCAAGGAAATCGTGGCGGTAGACGGCAGCAAGTTCCGGGCGTGTAATGGACGAATGAGATACCACAGCAAAGGGAAGATTGCCGAGAAGCTGCTGCATTACGGCGAAGCCGCTGAGAAATACATCAATCTGCTCAATCAGTGCGACAACGAGGAGAACGAAAATCCGCCAAGCCAGTACAGCCGCAAGGAACTGAAAGAGAAGCTGGAAAAGATTCGGGAACGGGTCAGTGAGCTTGAAAGCATCTCAGAAAAAGTTGAAGCTGAGGGCACGATCTACCTGACTGACCCCGACGCTCGGCTCATGCGGACGCACAACGGCGGCGGAGACATAAGCCACAACGTGCAAACGGCGGTGGAGGCGAAGAACCACTTCGTAGTAGCTGTAGATGTGACCAGCGAAGCGGTAGATTACGCACAGCTTTACAACATTGCAAGCCAAGCGAAGACGGAACTAGGAGCCAAGGAACTTACGGTGATTGCCGACAAGGGATATTACTCCGGCGAGCAGTTTGCCAAATGTATGGGCGAAGGCATCCACCCCATCGCGCCGCATCCTGACAAAGGCGGAGGGCAGGCGCGCGGCTATACGAAGGGATATTTCCAATACGACAAGGGAAGCGATTCGTATCGATGCCCGCAAGGGCAAACTCTGGCGCAGCCGGTTCAGAAACGAGCGAAGCGCAAGGGTGATCGCTACTACAACCCTCGTGCCTGTGCCGCGTGCCCCGCCAAAGAGAAATGCACACCGGCCACGCATTACCGCACCATTGTCCGTGGCGCATACGACGATTTTTCCGAGGAGGTAGATGTGTTCACAAGGGCGAACGCAGAGATATTTGCCGAACGAAAGTCGATGTGCGAGCATCCGTTCGGTACGGTGAAAAGAGCGTTGGGGTTTACCTATTTTCTGACCAGAGGTCATGAGAATGTGCGAACCGAATCGGTTTTGCATTTCTTTGCCTATAACATAAAAAGGCTAATCAAAATCATGGGAGCAGCGGAGTTGATGGCCGCTTTGCAGGGTTAATACCCTTTGTTTACTGGTTTTTTGGGGCCGCTTCTTCTTCAACCGTGTTGATGAAGGCGTTTTTACACGGTCTCAAGCATTATGTATAATCGGTAGTTATTCATAAAAACCAGGAGGAAATATGAGCGCTCATTCTGTAAAGAGGAAAAGGATTAGATGGGCCCTATTTCCAACAATGGTAATCATTGTGACTATGTTTGCTTATTTTGTCATTGGTTTGCTTAACTATTCTCTCGGGGAAACTCCCAGCCAATCATCAAATGGTATAATAACCGAAAAAATATACAAACCAGCTTCGGTGTATAAGCAGCGCATCAAGGGGGCGGGCGGTAAAAGCGGCATTGGTCATAATGAGATTCCCATCCCGGAATCATATCATCTGTCGATCGAAATTGAAGGATGGAGGGAACCCGTTGGTTATTCTGCCAATATTGTTGATGCAAAGCAATACGAACCGGGACAGCTGGTGAAAGTGATTTATACAAAAAAGCAAATGTTTTTCTTTTCCGAACCCCAAATTACCGTGCTGGATATTGAGCAAGTTTCCTCCCGCATGGAACAAGACGGTACGGATGCGGCATTTGAAACACAAAAGGACGCTATCCGCTAAAATGGAAACCTGTTCGCGTAGATCAGAACCGAAATAAGGTCCATGTTTTAAGCGTGGACGCGGGATATACGATCGATTTTGATAAACTGGATGATTTACC
>JAVBOF010000122.1:0-11118 GCA_031550915.1 Eubacteriales bacterium
TATCATGATATGGTTGCAAATTCGAAAATTAAATTGATATCGGGGTGTAGCGCAGCTTGGTAGCGCGTCTGGTTCGGGACTAGAAGTTCGCAGGTTCAAATCCTGTCACCCCGACCATGTTATTCTTAAATAGCAATATAAAACGTGAATATGGCAGCTTGCCATATATTTTATTATTGTGAAGTTTATCCGGAGACGTATATGAATGTTCCAAACGCGCTGACATGTTTAAGGCTTGTTTTAATAGGAGTGTTTGTAGCCCTTTTTTACACCAATTACTATATCTGGGCAGGCATTGTCTATGTTCTTGCAGCCATAACAGATTTACTAGACGGCTATATTGCCCGCAAATATGATCTTATTACCGATTTTGGTAAGCTTATGGATCCGCTGGCGGACAAGCTTATGCTGATTGCCGCGCTCTGGTGTCTTTATGACGGAGGCTTCATATCCCCTATATTCGTTATAATAGTTGCGATAAAAGAAGTGCTTATAGTTTTGGGCGGAATCTTCCTATATAAAAAGAATGTCGTCGTATACAGCAAGACTTTTGGAAAGATCGCAACTTTCCTTTTTAATGTAGCAGTTGCAGCAACAATATTAAACTCTATACTGACCGTGAAGTTTATCTATCCGTATAATATCGTTCTTTTATATATTGCGCTATTTTTTGGAATAATAGCGCTTATTCAGTACGCAAAGGCAAATTTGCCGGGGAATGTTGTGAAGAGAAAAGCGGAATAAAGTATTGAATTTAACAAAGACTTATATTATAATGTCTCAAACGCGATGATGAAGAGGAGTACGTTGCTGTGCGCCTAAGAGAGGGTAGGCCGTTGGCTGTGAGCCTATCCGGAAAGCAAGCTGCGGAAGGTCGCTTTGGAGCGGATGGAGCGAAGAGTTCCATACGGCAAAGCCCGTTACGCTTTTGAGATGCATAAATTGCATGAATTAAGGTGGTACCGCGGAGATACTCCGTCCTTTAGCTGGACGGGGATTTTTTTATTTATTTGCAGGAGATGATTATTATGAACAGGAATATGGAAAAAACATATGATCCGGCTACAGTTGAAACGGATATATACAACGAATGGGAGAATAAAGGCTATTTCAGCGCCAAGGTCAATCCGGATAAAAAGCCGTTCACTATAGTCATACCACCGCCCAATATAACGGGGCAGCTTCATATGGGCCATGCACTGGATAATACAATGCAGGATATAATCATACGCTACAAACGTATGGCTGGTTTCGAAGCGCTTTGGCTGCCGGGCACAGACCATGCCAGCATAGCTACCGAAGTCAAATTGGTAGAGCAGCTTGCTGAAGAGGGAAAAGACAAGAACGATATTGGCAGGGAAGCATTTTTAGACCGGGCATGGGATTGGAAAAAAGAATATGGCGGCAGGATCGTCAAGCAACTTAGAAAAATGGGTTCCAGCTGTGATTGGCGTCGGGAACGCTTTACGATGGATGAAGGCTGCAATAAAGCCGTTATCGAAGCGTTTATTGATCTATATAACAAGGGACTAATATATCGCGGCGACAGGATCATCAATTGGTGTATTGACTGCAAGACCGCGCTTTCGGATGCCGAAGTAGATTATTCAGAACACGATTCAAATCTTTGGCATGTTCATTACAGGCAAAAAGATGGCAGTGACGGTATAGTTGTAGCAACGACCAGACCGGAGACCATCCTTGGAGATACTGCGGTTGCAGTAAACCCAAAGGATGAGAGATACGCAAATTTGATCGGCAAAACGCTAATTTTACCAATCGTAGGCAGGGAATTGCCGGTGGTCGCAGATGATTATGTCGACATGGAGTTCGGGACCGGCGCCGTCAAAATAACTCCTGCTCATGATCCAAATGACTTTGAGGTTGCTGTACGGCATGGGCTTCCGATGATCCGCGTAATGGATGACGCGGGCATCATCAATAAAGAAGGCGGAAAATATTGCGGCATGGAGCGCTATGAATGCAGGAAAAAACTTGTTGAAGATCTGCAGGCGGGTGGCCATATGGTATCAATAGATGATTATCAGCACAATGTCGGCCATTGTTACAGATGTAATACCGTTGTAGAGCCGATAATATCTAAGCAATGGTTCGTTAGCATGAAACCACTGGCAAAACCGGCCATAGATGCTGTTAGAGATGGCAGGATAAAGTTTTTGCCACAGAGATTTGAAAAGATATATTTCAACTGGATGGAAAATATTAGGGATTGGTGCATATCGCGCCAGCTATGGTGGGGGCACCGTATACCCGCGTATTATTGCAGCGGGTGCGGAAAGACCGTTGTTGCTAAATCTTTGCCGCAAAGCTGTGATTGCGGATGCAATGAATTCCATCAGGACGAAGACGTTTTGGATACATGGTTCAGCTCGGGGCTTTGGCCGTTCTCCACTCTTGGGTGGCCCGAAAAAACAGCTGATCTGGATTACTTTTATCCAACGAGCGTTTTAGTGACGGGTTACGATATTATCTTCTTTTGGGTTGCTAGAATGATAGTATTTGGTCTGGCCGAGATGGATGAAATACCTTTCTCCGAGGTTTGCGTCCATGGGATCGTACGGGATGAACAGGGACGAAAGATGTCTAAAAGCCTGGGAAATGGCATAGATCCCCTGGAGATAATAGATAAATACGGCGCTGATGCTCTGAGGTTCAGCCTTATTGTGGGAACGAGCGCAGGAAACGACATGCGTTTCAAATGGGAAAAGGTTGAGGCTGCCAGAAACTTCGCAAATAAAATATGGAACGCGTCGCGATTTGTTTTGATGAACATTGAGGATGGGATGGAATACCGACTGGATATCCGGGACGCTGAGTTAGCGGATAAATGGATGCTTTCCCGACTGACACAGATCAGCGAAGAAGTTGCCCAAAACCTTGATGAATATGAATTGGGGCTTGGAGCAGGTAAACTCTATGATTTCATTTGGAATGAGTTTTGCGATTGGTATATCGAAGTGTGTAAATCACGCCTCTATGGAGAGAATGAAGACAAGAAAAAGCAAGCCATGGCATTCTTGTTGCATGCGCTTGAATACATATTAAAGCTGCTGCACCCGTATATGCCGTTTTTAACAGAGAAGGTTTATTCGTTCCTGCCAAACGCGGAGGAAACGATTATGTGCAGTAATTGGCCCAACAAAAATAAATACAGCTATCCTGTTGAACAACAGAGTATGGAGCTATTTATGAGTGCGATAAAGGAGATAAGAAACGTACGAGCACAAATGAACGTTCCGCCGTCAAAACGGACATCGCTGAAGATAGTTGCCGAAAGAGATATTGCCGAGCGTATTGAAGAAACGAAGCCGTATATACAAAAACTTGGTTTCGCGGATTCGATATCGATTTTGCAGACCGCTGACGGTATATCACAAAACGATATTTCGATAGTTGTTCCGGGTATGGAGTTATATATTCCGCTTGAGCAGCTAGTAGATATGGAAAAGGAAATAGAGAGGCTCCGCAGGGAAATTGAAAACCTGCAAAAGGAGATATTGCGCGGAGAAGGCAAGTTAAACAACGAAGGATTTGTTGCTAAGGCGAGTCCGGATGTTGTTGAAAAGGAACGGCAAAAACTGGAGGATAACCGCAATATGTTAAATAAAGTTCAAGATCGGCTTTCAATGATGTCCGCGGAGTAACATCGCAAAATATTTATCATATATTATCCCGTAACTATTGGTTATGGGGTAATTTTTATGGGAGCTAATATAGCAGTCGCCAATACGGAAGATGATTCCATATCCATTTTTAACGAATATGGATCGCATCTTTTGAAGCAAATAATACTCGATGTACCCGGACATGGCCCCAAAATCGGCCCCAGAAGAATAATTCATACATATGGACAAAACATATTTTCAGCAAACGCCTATGATGCAACTGTCAGCATGATCGATATTGGCATTGGAAAGGAAATTGCGTTCTATTCTGTAGGCGCATACCCGTATGATTTATGCCAGAACGGCGACTATATACTCGTATGCTGCGGGGATTCGGACAATATCTGGCGCTTAGACAGGCGCAACGGTGAGATAATCTGCTTTATAAAGTGCGGCAGGTTCCCGTGTGCAGCATGCAATTGCGATGGACGAATCGCCGTTGCCAATATGCTTGATTGCACTATCAGTTTAATGGATGATGAAAAGCTCATGCCCGTATACGGGTTTGATATTCAAGGGACGCCTATGGGAATAGCTTTTAACGGCGGAAGTTTATATGCAGCGTATTCGCACCCCGATTACTCCAAAGCATATATTTGCAGATACACAATGTATGGTGAAAAGCTTACGGTACCAAGGGATGTAGGCGTTATGCCGTTCAAGGTACTGCCAATAATGCTTAAAGGCGACGTGTTTATTGCTGTAAGCAGCGACGCTGGGATTTTTATTGAAGATAGGAAGAGTCTTGATACAATCAAGCAGATAAAAATGAGTGGAATGCCGGATGATATCGCTTATGGCCTAGATCATCTTTTCGTAACTAACCCAATATCGAATGAGTTATTAATATATGATTCCCGTTTTGAGCTGGTAAAAAAGACTATTTGCGGGAAAGAGCCACGGGGAGTTTGCATAGTTCCGGATGCTTAAAAAAGCCGCCTTATGATTTCTTCGTATATGTCAGGCGCCTTATCGTTCCATTTTTGCTTTATGCTATCAGCCAGATCAAACCCGGACACGGTCAGGGAAAGGACGAGTAAAGGGGTTTCAAGATCCATGATTCTGCAATCAACCGTATAGGAACCATCTTCATTTCGGTGATAATCGCAAACATGGTGCACTTCTCTATTAATCGAATCACGGTTTTTTTGAGCAAATTCTTCTAATGCTGTTATGAAAGGCGCCGGAATACGTGATATAAATAGCTCATGCGTTTCGACTCCGGCATCGGTCAAAGCATAGCAAAGGGTACCACCAATATCCTTGGTCTCTATCAGCTTATTTGTTTCAAGCTCCAAAAGAAAAGGCTTCAGATCAAAAAAATTCATCCAGCCCATATCGCCCATAATACGTATCAATTGCGTTTCTGTGAGCGGAAGGCCAAGAACTCTAAAGGTATGCAATATAAGCAGCTTTTTTTGTGTATTTGATTTTGGAAGAAACTCCAACGGAACGACCTCCTGCAAAATAACAATTAATCATATTGAGTCTCAACTATATTATATTAGATAAACTGATTTGCTTCAACACGTAGGGATTTTTGAATCAAATAAGTAAAATAATTACATTGAAAAGTAATGATAGCGGTAGTATAATCAAAGGAGATTAAGGCATGCGTTTGACCAACTCTGCCTTATAATTTACTAGGGCGGTTAGCTCAGATGGTTAGAGCGCTACGTTGACATCGTAGAGGTCGTTGGTTCGACTCCAATATCGCCCACCATAATCCCTGGGGTGTTTGCCACACTATTAGTTTTTAACCTACATCATGTTTTCGGGAGTTCGCATCCGTTTTGCAACGGTCATGCCCGCTTTTTAAGCGGGAAGACTGGAGCGACGGTAGAACACCCACCTGCTTTTGGGCAGGTGTAAAAACATTAGTGAGCGGCACCATGGGGTAATTTTTATCTTTACAGCAAAAAGATAATGTGTTAAAATGTGATTCGCTGGTTTGTAGCGGAATAGTGTAACGGTAGCACCTACGACTCTGACTCGTATTGTTAAGGTTCGAATCCTTATTCCGCTGCCATGCATAAAACCCTCTTGGGCGTAAGGCCTAGGAGGGTTTTTGGTGTCTGACAAAGATTTGAAGGCAAAGAAACAGGCATATATTACAGCTTTGGCAAGCAATGTTAGCGAATACTACAAATCTAACGGTAATTAAAATGATAACTATAATAAAATATCCTTTGATGTATAGAAAACCCCCGGCAAACTAGCCGGGGGACATTTTTTGCTATTTTCTGCAATGATCAATAATGGGATTTATATGTCTTAAGCCATTGCTTATAGTACGGATTAACATAGCTTTTGCCATTATCATAGGTCACTTTGTAGATACATGCCCTCGCTTTTCCCAAAGTATTGGAAGGCGCGTTATTCAAAGAGTAGGTCGTAGACGCTGAGCTGTTTGTGCCTAAATATGCCGGCTTTTCAATAGGTCCATTGTTTTTAACTTTAATTAATTTCCCACTTTTGTAATAGGGTAGGACATGGATCCAAACCTTAGTCATTGTCTTTGAATAGTTGTTCTTTACCGTGATTTTAGCAGAGTTTTTCTTTGCGCTGCCTACTGATACATAGGCTTTCCAACTGTAAAGGTTATCATCGAGCGTAACCTTCGGAACGGTTATAACACATTTTGCAGATTTACCGCTTTCCGTTTTTGCGGTTATCGTCGCCGTACCAGCAGCCAACGCTTTTACAACTCCGTTACCGTCAACCGATACAGCCTTTTTATTGCTGGAAGTCCAAGTGATTGAATCTGTGGATCCGGAAGGAGTAACGCTGGGTTTCAGTGCCAGTGTACGGCCTTTTCTCAGGGTCGCTTTAGTTTTTGAAAGCGTAATATTTGTTGCGGCAACAAGGTTCTGCTTTATGGTGAGTACATAATTGTATGTATTTCCGCCGAATGAGTCTGCGGCTAACGTACGGAGAACATAGATACCGACAGGAAGCGAAACCGTCTGGCTGAATGGATTGTTTGCATCCACCGTTTGGTTAATGATTGGGGTTGTACTATTAATATTATAAAGTTCAAATTTTGTATTCATAGGCACGGCATTTCCGGAAATAGCATAAGAAAAAGTTACGTCCAACTTCTTTTCCAGTTTAAATGCATACCAGTCTTCATCGGAATATGATGCGGTCCCACGGATTTCAGCATCCTTGGATAAGATAGCATGTGGCGAAGTAGAGCTATTTGGCTCGGTTTCGTTTATGACGTCCGCTGCCAGCGCAAATGTCGGAATAAGAACGATTATCAGCGCGAGGCAAATCATCATCAGTTTTTTCTTCATTTAATTTTCTCCTTAAGTGATTATGTGATATTGGATATATATTATCATATAATTCGAAGATAACCAATGATTTGTGTCCGTATTTTCACATTTCGATGGACAAAAAATTACCGAAATTAAAAATATACTAGAAAAGTCAGATTCCCCTTAAAACTATCGCGTTTCATACGATAATGTATTATAATACTAAAATCTATATCCGATAGGAGTGAAGGTATTGTCGAACCTGACATTAGGATGGTCACTGATAGTGTTCGCTATTTTAGGCACTCCTGTTATGCTGTTTTCAATATTCAAAAAAGAAGAGAATGAAACCGCTTTCTGGTTTACATTGCTTTGCCTGAGTAATATACTTTGGGCCGTATCCAATGCACTTGTCTATCTGGTTCAAAGTGAAGAAGCAGCGAAGTTTTTGTTCGATATTCGTCTTGTTTTTGTTGGAACATCCAGTATATTGATCTTTATGGTTGTAATGAAGGGTTTTAGGAAAAGGCAGATAGACCCAAAGATGTTAATGTGTCTTTTTATATTTCCGGCGCTTACAGTATTAGTGACCATTGCAACCCGCTATTTTGACATCAGATTGATGGATACGAGTTTCGAATTTACATATACCAACTCGGTTCGGATGGCACAAGTCAATTATAGTATATGGTTTTGGGCGCATTGTATATTCTGTTATCTGTTGATCGCTTCCGCGGCGATAGCTTTATTGAGACATTTTCGTAGGATGCCTAAGGAATACCGTACGCCAATAACCATTGTTTTAGCGGCGATAATACTATCATTTCTTACATCGGCAATGGCTATATTTAGAGTATTGCCTCATGGTGTTGACATGGCGCCGTATATAAGCGTCATCATGCATGTATTGTTCTATTTTGCCGTTTTTAATCCGCAATCCGTAGATAATCTGGTTTCGTCAAGGGATATAATATTTGATAGATCCAATCACCCGTTACTGGTTTTAAATAACGATAGAGAAATAATAGACTACAACTACCATGCGAGTAAAATTGGAAAAGAGATAGGGTATTCTCGCATGAGCGGGGTAAATTATGATGAATTTCTGGAAAAGTGGATGGAGCATACGGAGGGTGAGGTTTTTGAGGACGATCATTCGATATTTACTGTGCATGAAGAAACAGGGGATACACACTATCAACTTACATCTGAATCCTTGACAAGAGTAAATAATTCGACTATCGGCAGCTATGTTGAGATCAAAAATATTACGCCAATGATGACATTGATCCATAAACTTCAGGATTCAGCCTATTTTGATAATCTTACAGGCTTACGAAACCGGAACTACCAGATACAGATAATGAAGGATTGGGACCATGACGCCACAATGCTTCCATTGGGCGTTATGGTAGGAGACTTGAATAAGCTTAAACTCATAAATGACAGATATGGACATGCCCAGGGAGATATGGTGCTGCAAAAAGCGGCAGAGATATTGAACGGATGCAAACCGCCAAACTCCATAGTCTTCCGTTCGGGCGGAGATGAGTTCGTGGTTTTGGCGCCGAATACGGAAAAAGCCATAATGCAAACCTATTTGGAGAACGTGGAAGAAGAGTGCAGGAAACTGACTGAATCAGAAGGCATAATGCTTTCCATCGCGCTTGCCTACCGATTGAAAGATGAGAACGCATCGACTATACAAAGCATAATAAATGAAGCCGACCGTGCAATGTATATATCAAAGATGGACCGACGCCATACCTGAAAACTAATCCCAAAGCCCTTGTAGTCAGGGGCTTTTTTTTTAATATTTTGAAATTGCGAATTTAATGTTTTGTGATATAAACGGGAGCTTGTTCATATATTGTACAAGCAAGGAGGTTTATCGATGTTTCAATTTAAATCCGTAGATGTCCCGCCTTGGGATTCGATCATAAAATTCCTGCCAACACGCATTGGGAATGCCGTTGAAGGCATCAATAACCAGGTTAAAAAACAGTTGGAAGAAGTCCGGATCCGAGCGGAGAGACCCTTGATGGTACACTGGCATGGTTTGGATTCATGCATTGATCCGGAGGGCGGTATGTGTGTTGGAAGCAATGCACTGATACCGGATGAGGGTGAATGTAGGAACTTTATGGAAAACATATGCAGGCATTCGGTATACGCGGTCGAAGAGCAGTTGAAGTATGGATATATAACACTGGAAGGCGGCTTCCGCATCGGACTTGGCGGAAAAGCGGTTATGGAAGGTGGAGAGGTGCGCACAATACGGGAATGCAT
This sequence comes from Eubacteriales bacterium, assembly GCA_031550915.1. Classification (GTDB taxonomy): domain Bacteria; phylum Bacillota; class Clostridia; order Christensenellales; family MGBC116941; genus JAVBOF01. Next base: position 9,239 of record JAVBOF010000122.1, read on the forward strand.
GAGTTTTAATATAAGGATAGCGCGTGAGATAAAAGGCTGCGCTAATAAGCTTATTGGGAATATTAAGCGGAATGACGGAAGCATATTCAGCACTATACTCATATCTCCGCCGCAAAAAGGTAAGACAACGCTGATTCGCGACGCAGCCCGGCAGATATCGAATGGTATAGGAATCAAGCCGCACAAAGTATGCGTCATAGATGAGCGTTCTGAAATCGGTTCATGTACGAATGGTATTCCACAGATGGATCTTGGGATCCGCACAGATATTTTGGATTCTTTTCCGAAGGACAGGGGGATAATGCAGGCTCTACGCTCCTTATCGCCTGAGGTGATAATAACCGATGAGATCGGCGGACGCGCTGATGCTGATGCCGTGGAGGAAGCAGCAAATTGCGGCGTTTGTATTATTGCGACCATGCATGGATGCACTCCGGAAGACATACGGAACAGACCGGCATTGAGGGCGCTTCTGGATACGTCGGTATTTGACCGTTTTGTGCTTTTGGGAGACAGTTTAGGCAAAGGCACTATTGAGGGTGTCTATGACAGATATCTTGTTAAACTTGAGGGTCTTAGGGGTGAGGCAACTTGATCAAAATTATCGCGATCGTTTTAATTATTTTCGCATGCGGCGCAGCCGGATTTGTGATGTCTTCGCGTTTGGAAAAGCGGGTAAAACTGCTTACGGATATCGTTACAGCGCTTACGCAGATGGAAATGATCGTTTCTTATGGAAATTTGCCTCTGACTATGGCTCTGAAGCAGGCATCGCAGTCCATTGGCGGTCCGTTTTCCGAGTTTTTACGCGATGTTGCGGGACTGGCGGATGACCCCGGTGGTGGAAGCATAAGGGATATCTGGCAGGAGCAGCTTGAAAAGATGATAAAGACGGACGCCACGTTTGAATGTTTGCTGCCAGTTGACATTGATATAGTCCGGCAGTTTGCCTCCACTTTGGGGCAAACGGATTTAAAGAATCAGATCAAGAATTTCACTTTAACCAAGGCAAGGTTAGAGGCAAATCTCCTGCAAGCCGCAGATATTTGCTCAAAGCGCGCCAAGGTATATAAGAGCGTAGGTATATTGGCAGGTATATGCCTGGCGGTGGTGCTCATTTGACAACAGGAGGAAAATGGATTGAATGTAGATCTTGTTTTTAAGATAGCCGCAATCGGGATATTGGTAGCGGTATTGAACCAGGTGCTGATAAAGGCTGACAGACAGGAGATCGCAATGATGACTACCATAGCAGGGCTTGTGATAGTCCTAATGATGGTAATCGAATTGATAAGCGGGCTTTTTGAAACTGTCAAAACTATTTTTCAGTTATATTAGCGCAATACCTGCATACAGAGGAAGAAACATGGAACTGATTAATTTGCTGGGATTTGGCTTGATCGCCGGGGCTTTGGCACTGGTCGTCAGAAGATTCAGTCCTGAATTGGGTATGCAACTGAGCATTGCGGCCGGTGCGATCATATTTATAATGGTCATTACCAAACTGGCTCCGATCGCGCAATATCTGAATTCGCTTGCCGTAAAGTACGGAGTCAAAAGCGAATATATAGGCATAGTGTTAAAGATAATCGCAATTGCGTATCTTGCGGAATTTGGCGTTCAGGTATTGAAGGACGCCGGTGAAGGAGCGATAGCTTCCAAGGTTGAATTCGGAGGCAAGGTCCTTATAGCGGTTTTGGCTTTACCCATCATGGGAGCGCTAATCGAGATTATCGCGGGAATAATGCCGTAGTTTTAAGCATAGGAGATAAAGGCCAAAGTCTGATACGTATATCACTTCTATGCTTCAGCAAAAGAATTGGGTGGACAAATGAAAAGAATACTGGCTATGACAGCCGCTCTCGTATTCGCATTATTAT
>JAVBOF010000094.1:0-18569 GCA_031550915.1 Eubacteriales bacterium
CAACCGCCTGGGCGGCTTTGAATATAGCCCATACGATCTTTTCCCTTTCAAAATGCACGATGCGGCCATCGCGTTTCTGGATCTGATTTAGCATAACAACCTCACAATTATAAAATTTGATGAACCATGATTTACTGCCAACGGCATAAAGAAAAATTGAATACTATATATTGTATTAACTTAGATGCACTACACCATATATGGTAATACGAAGAGTAATCAATGTCAATACTTTTCAACAACATTTTGCTTATATAACTTATCGGGCTAAATGCTTTTATAAAAGCAAAAAAAGCACGTCCTTATCTTTTTTTAAACGTATATTTAGTTCTGTGGATAAATAGAAAGTTCAATATAATGGAAAGCTTCGTTGCGGCTGGCAAATAATTGAGGTATACTTTTATTTAAGCTATTTAAGAGAGGAAACAAAATATGAAACTTGGTGTGGTTGGCATGCCGAACGTCGGCAAAAGCACACTTTTCAACGCACTGACTAATGCAGGGGCGCAAAGCGCGAATTACCCGTTTTGTACTATAGAACCCAATGTTGGTATCGTTGCGGTGCCGGACGAACGCCTGAGCGTATTGGCAAGGATGTATGATCCGGAAAAAGTGACGCCGGCGGTTATAGAGTTTGTGGATATTGCGGGGCTGGTGCAGGGCGCAAGCAAGGGCGAAGGGCTTGGCAATAAATTTCTTTCCCATATACGGGAAGTCGATGCGATTGTGCATGTTGTAAGATGCTTTGAGGATGAAAATATAGTACATGTGGCAGGCAGTGTAAACCCGCTGCGGGATGTGGAAATAATCGAAACAGAGCTTTTGCTTGCAGACCTTGAGACAATAGAAAAGCGTATAGACAGAACGCAGAAGATGGCAAAATCGGGCGATAAAAAGCTTGCGGAAGAGCTCAAGCATCTTATGGACATAAAGGCGGCGATGGAAAAAGGTATACCCGCAAGGGCTACGGCTGCCGCAATAGAGGACGAGGCTTTTATGGATTCACTTTTTTTGCTTACCGGCAAGAAAGTCATCTATGCAGCCAATGTTTCCGAGGAGGATATAGCGAAGCCCGCCTCAGAGCTGGAAAACGTAAAGCCGCTTATAGCGCTTGCAGAGAAGCAGGGCAGCAGGGTGATGGTGTTCTCGGCCAAGGTGGAATCGGATATTTCTGAGCTTTCCGAGGATGAAAGGGCTGAATTCCTTGAAGCGCTTGGTATAGAAAGATCCGGCTTAGACAGGCTTGTAGTGGAATGTTATGAACTACTTGGGCTGATAAGCTATCTGACCGCGGGGCCAAAGGAGGTTCGCGCATGGACTATTATAAAGGGTACGAAGGCGCCGCAGGCAGCGGGTAAGATACATACGGATTTTGAGCGCGGTTTTATCCGTGCGGAGATCGTGCATTATGATACGCTGGTGGAGCACGGGTCTATGCAGGCGGCTAAGGAAGCGGGACTTGTGCGTTCCGAAGGTAAGGAATATATTATAAACGATGGCGACGTAGTATTGTTTAGGTTCAACGTATAAAGAGGGCATTTAAGCGGGAGGAAGAGAAATGGAATACAGGAAACTTGGGAAATTGGGTTACGATGTATCTGCTCTTGGGTTTGGATGCATGAGGTTGCCTCAAACGGATGAAGAGCTGATCAGTGCGAATATCGACGAGAAGATGGCTACAAAAATGGTTCGGGGGGCCTTGGACAGGGGCGTGAACTATATTGATACCGCCTATCTATATCATTATGGCGCAAGCGAAGAATTCTTGGGCAGGGCTCTAAAAGACGGTTACCGCGACAAGGTGATGCTGGCTACAAAATTGCCGGTCGGGTTCATAAAATCTGGCAGTGAATTCAATATAAAGCTGGACGAGCAGCTAAAAAGGCTTCAAACGGATACCATCGATTTTTACTTGCTTCATGCTTTAAATAGAAATCTCTGGGATTTCGTTAAGAATGAAGGCATCATTGAATTGGCGGAAGCCGCAAAAAAAGCCGGTAAGATAAAGCATATAGGTTTTTCGTTCCACGATGACTATGGCACATTCGAGCAGATCATTAACGAATATGATTCTTGGGATATGTGCCAGATACAATATAATTTTATGGATACAGAAGATTTTCCAGGGACAAGAGGTTTGAAGCTCGCCGCGTCCAAAGATATCGGCGTTGTAGTAATGGAACCGTTGCGAGGCGGCAAACTGGCAAATCCGGTCCAGGAAATAACCGATCTCCTGAAGGAAAGCGGATACAAGGAAAGCCTTGTTGAGTTGGCTTTAAAATGGGTTTGGAGCCAAAAAGAGGTATCTTTACTGTTAAGTGGCATGTCAGACCAGCAGCAGGTTGACGATAATTTGGTTTACGCAGAGAGATCCGGCGTAAACAAGATAACAAAAGAAGAGCTGGAGCTTATTGCAAAGATAAAGGAATTATATGCTAAACGTACCGTTATCCCTTGCACAGGCTGTAGCTATTGCATGCCATGCCCGCAGGGTATCAATATTCCGATGACGCTGGACACATATAACGATGCCGTGGTATATAAATATTTAATTGAATCCAAGCGCTTTTACAGTATATTTGGCAAGGAAGCTTCAAAATGTGTGCAATGCAAAGAATGCGAAAGCAAATGTCCCCAGTCTATCAAAATCAGCGACTGGATGGCAGAGATTGATACGGCGCTGACTTGAAACGAAAGAAGCGGAAATAAGACAAGAGATGGTATAGCAGCCATCTCTTTTGTTTTATAACAGATATTCCCCAATTGGCCTACACAGTATATCAAATAGTGTAAAACTCCGGCTTGCGCTTACGAAAGACAGTCAAATACTTGAAGCCGGCTTTTTTCGCAATCGATCCGGCTATTTCCAAATGTGCGCCGACGCCTTCTGCCCTGTGGCAGTCAGAACCCAGGGTCAAAATCTCCCCGCCTAGCTCTTTATATCGGGTCAAGACACTCAAGGAGGGCATTTCGAAGCCTTTTCGAGAATATGCAGACATATTTATTTCAAGCCCTTTGTTTTTTCTGATGATAAACTTCAATAGCTCGTCAAAAACATCCTTTGCATCATTATATTCAAAATTCCTATGTTCATATGGCGCCCATTTTACCGCCGTACACAAATGCGCCAGAGCGTCATATTCATCGAAATTCCTTATGGCTTTATACGTCTCCTGAAGATAGAGCGTACAAGCTTCGAAAAAATCCTTTCCTTCATACCAATGCCTGTAATAAGGATCTTCACCGTCTATGCAATGCTGGGCCGCGAGAATGAAGTCCAAACCGCTCCCGCCAGACAACTTTGCCATCTGCTCCTTTTCCATACCAGGCACAATGCCAAGCTCCACGCCAAACAGTATTTCGATATCCTTGTTATCCTTATATGCAGATATGACCCTTGCTTTGTTCGCGTCGTACTCCTCCCATAAGAAATTGAATGCGACGCTATCCTCAGGGTAAAACATATCGATATGATCGGTGAAACATAAGCCTTTCAAGCCTTTATCTATTGCAGCTTGAACTACTTCAACAGCATCAGCCTCAGAATCTGCAGATAAAGAACAGTGGACGTGAAGATCGTACATACCAACCTCAGGATATAACAATATTTATTAATCGGTCTTTGATGATTATTATTTTCCGCAACTCCTTGCCGTCGAGTAAATGTGATATCTTATCATCCGCCAAAACGGCGGCTTTTACTTCCTCATCGCCGGTACCGGAAGGCAATTCAATTTTGCCTCGAAGCTTTCCGTTTATCTGCACTCCAAGCTCAATGATATTCTTTACCAAAGCACTTTCGTCGTACATCGGCCATTTCTGCGAATGAACCGAATAATCATAGCCAAGATTATCCCAAAGCTCTTCTGCAATATGCGGTATAAACGGCGCGGTCAGCAGAAGTAGATCCTTGACGGCATCATGCAGTAATGAGGGATTTACGTCGCCATCGATGTATTTATATAGGGCGTTTACATATTCCATGAGCCTCGCGACGGCGGTATTGAACTGGAACCTATCCATATCGAAGGTTATCGATTTTATTGAGCTGTGCCGGACGTAGTTGAGCTCCGCATCGGCTCCCGTAGGTAACGATTCCAAGTCTCCGTCCTTTTTCATATCCACGGTTTTTTCAACGAGCCTTTCAAACCGTTCAATAAACCTGCGAATGGCTTTTATACCGTCGTCACTCCACGCGCCGCCATCAAAGTAATTGAAACCGAACATGAGGTACATACGGAATACATCAGCCCCGTTTGCCTCAACATAGGAATCCGGAGATACTACATTACCCTTCGATTTGCTCATGCGGTTTCCGTCCGGTCCCAAAATCACACCCTGATGTACCAGTGAAAGGAACGGCTCCGAAAAATCTAAATGCCCGAGATCCCGCAAGGCTTTTGTAAAGAACCTGGCATACAGCAGATGCATACACGCATGCTCCGCCCCGCCTATATATTTGTCCACTGGAAGCATTTTATTGATCCATTCCCTGTTCCATGCTTCCTTGTCGTTCTTGTTGTCTGGATAGCGCAAAAAATACCAGGACGAGCAAACGAAGGTATCCATTGTATCTGCATCCCTTTTGGCATCCGCACCACATTTTGGGCATTTTGCGTTCATAAACCCTTCATGCCGTAGAAGCGGGGATGTACCATCCGGCCTAAAATCTACATCATACGGTAATAATACAGGCAGCTGGTCCTCTGGCACTGGTACCGTTCCGCAGCTTTCGCAGTGTATTATCGGTATTGGCGCACCCCAATAACGCTGCCGCGATATGAGCCAGTCCCTAAGGCGGTAGTTTATCTTAGGCAGGCCGCTATCATTTTCCGAAAGCTTTTGCAAGATAGCCATCTTACCTTCTTCGGTCTTCAATCCATTGAAATCCTGGCTGTTGACCATTTCGCCGTATTCCACAAACGGCAAAGAATCTTCAACATTGCCTATACCCTTTATAACACGCTCAATCTTCAGGCCAAACTTCTCTGCAAATGCGTAGTCCCTCTCGTCGTGCGCCGGAACGGCCATAACGCAACCAGTACCATAGGAAGCCAACACATAGTCAGCTATCCAAATGGGCACTTCCCTGCCGTTTATTGGATTTATTGCATATGAGCCCGTAAAGACGCCCGTTTTTTCCCGGACCGTAGAAAGCCTGTCTATTTCGCTTGATTGCGAAGCATAATTTTTATACGCTTCAACGGCCTCTTTATTATCTTCTGTTGTAAGCGCTTCTACAATTGTGCTTTCTGGCGAAAGGACCACATAGGTGCAGCCAAAAAGTGTATCCGCACGCGTTGTAAATACTTTAAACGAAAGATCTGAGTCCTTTACCCTGAAAAGTATCTCTCCCCCTACTGATTTACCGATCCAATTTCGCTGCATCTGCTTTGTCTTCTCGGGCCAATCAAGCCCGTCCAGATCACTCAGCAATTCCTCGGCATAATCGGTTATCTTAAAAAACCATTGAGTCAGGTTTTTTCTTGTTACTATCGCGGAACAGCGCTCACATTCACCGTCGATAACCTGCTCGTTTGCCAAAACCGTGTTGCAGGAAGGGCAATAGTTAACCGGAGCTTCCTTACGGTAAGCAAGTCCTTTGCGGTAGAGCTCCAAAAAGCACCATTGAGTCCACCTGTAATAGTCAGGCGAGCAGGTTTGTAAAGTATATTCCCAATCATATGTTGGGCCGATCGCCTTTAGCTGATCCTCCATTGTTTTGATATTTGCGATGGTACTGTCTTGGGGATGGACACCTGATTTAATGGCATAGTTCTCAGCGGGAAGCCCAAAAGCATCAAAACCCATCGGCTGGAAGACTTCAAAACCTTGCATACGCTTGAACCGCGCGTAAGAATCCGAAGGCCCGTAATTATACCAATGTCCGATATGCAACCTGGCCCCTGAAGGATAGGGCAGCATTTCCAAAACATAAAGTTTCCTTTCTGCCTTATTCTCGTGAAACTTATATAATCCGCTTTCGTCCCATTTTTTTTGCCACTTTTTTTCGATAGCTTTATAATCCATCTTTCCACCTCAAAAAATAAAAAACTTCCATTGCTATAGGAAGGCGTAAAAACACGTTTCTGCGATTTTTATAGTATTATAAAGGGCTGTGATTGTCAATAATATGGCTTGAAAATAAGATTTAGCGTATACGACCACAATACATCTGTAACTAGGATGGATATAAAATTGGACTCCGTTTAATGGTGATTTTAATTGACAAAAGGCTCTTATATTTCTATAATATACAGGCAGCTATCTATGCGAGGGTGGCGGAACTGGCAGACGCGCACGTTTGAGGGGCGTGTGGTAATACCGTACGGGTTCAAGTCCCGTCCTTCGCACCATACCGAGTGTTCTTACAGGACTTGAGAAGGTAGAAGCTTCTCAAAATCTTGAACACTCAAACCACAGATAGAGAGTAACCGAAAGGTTACTCTCTTTTCATATGGATTTAATATAATAAGAAAAAGCCCGCTTATCAAAATCTGATAAACAGGCTTAATTGTTAAAAACTCATTACTATTATAAATTCATACAATTATTTTGGCCCGTGACATTTACTTCACAGTAACCGTACACCTTGCAATCTTGCCGTTCCAGGTTTTGGCGGTTATCGTCGCTTTGCCCTTAGCGATGCCTTTTATTAAGCCGTTACCGGAGACCGTTACGGCTTTTTTATTGCTGGTCGTCCATGTCAGCATCTTTAGATCGGTATTCGATGGCGTCCAGGATTTTGCCACAAGTTTATAGGACTTGCCTTTGCCTAGGGTAAAGGAACTTTTTGAAAGCGAAAACTTCGTTGCAGATACGTTGCCAACTTGCAAAACAAAGGTTTTCCGGTATTTGCCCGCGGTTACAGTAATATTCGCCTTGCCTTTTTTAAGTGCGGTTATATAGCCGACCTTATCCACTGCAGCTACCTTTGTATTGCTAGATCTATACGCTGGAACTATCCCCGTAGCATTCTTCGCGTTAAGCGCAGGCTTTAACTGTAAAACCTTCCCTTTTAGCAGGCCTATCGTGCCTGTTTGTGTTATGCCCATGCTTTTCAGCGCAACTGCTTTTTTTACGACGTATACAGTGCAATAGGCAACCTTACTACCGTCCTTTGAAGTAACTTTCAGCTTTACGCTTTTACCCGCGGCTTTCGCTCCGGCAGTAATCTTGCCTGTGACGGCACTGTTTACTTTAACGATGGAGCTGTTCGGTGATTGCCATGTATAGGCCTTGTTTTTCGCGCCAAAAGGCTGCACCGCGGCAGGCAGGGTAACGCTCTTACCTGCAACGAGATATATCCTTGGCAAAGTTTTTATGGATTTGACCTTGACCGTGGACGTGACGGCAAGCGGACTGCCCAGAGGCGTGCCGTCCGTGTTATATAAAGTTATTGTGATATTCGTTTCATTCGATGCATCGGGAATAACTGCTCTCCAATTGCCGTTTGCGTCCGCTTTTGTTGAAACTTTGGTACCGTCTGTCAGAGTTATTTCAACATCTCCAAAAGGCAAAGCGTCTCCGCCTGTGATCTCGTCACCGACGATGGCATAGGGAGTGCTGTTGCCAATATTTAACATGAATGACGGGTCAGCGCCACCGTTCATATCAAAAGCGATAGTGTGGCTGCCATTTGATAGGGAACTAAGCCATGCTTTGACGAAGGTGAATATGCCATCTCCTGCAGCATACTGGTTTCCGGCTGCCAATGGTACGCCGTCGCATATTATTCCGGATAACAAATAGCTTCCCGGCACAAGAGTAATTTGGATATCTTTGTTGTTTGCGCTGGACGTATATTTGTCAAAAGTTGCCGAAATGGGATTGATAGAAGCGTTTACCGAGGGGGTCGTATCGCTTACGTATAGCGAAAGCTCAGGATCAGTGCCGCCGCTCATATCAAAAGTGATGGTGTGGCTACCGTTTGAAAGTGTGTTCAGCCACGACTTAAGGAAAGTGTAAACCCCCGCGCTGTAGCTGTAATGGATGCCTGAAGACAGCACTATTCCGTCGTACTTTATGCCGGATAAGGTATAACTGCCATTTACGAGGCTTATGCTGATGTCTTTGTGATTCACGTCCGATGGATATTTGTTAAAGGCTGCGGTAGTTGGATTGATGGAAGCGTCTACTCGGTCGCTTACCGTGACCGTTACAGGCGGTGTAGTGAATTCTGTATTTTGATTGTCGTTATCGACTATTTTGGCGGTTATATTTGTAGAACCCGTTCCTATTGCCGTGACGACACCGTTTTCGCTCACGATCGCAACGTTTTCATTGCCGATGTGCCAAGTAACCGGATTTTTAGCGCTGTAACCCGCAGGAGAAACAGTGGCGGTGTAAGCAGTCGTACCGCCGATATGAAGCACTGCGGGGCCTTCGTTTATTCTGATGCCGGTAATGTGCTTTACAACGGTGACTGTTAGATTGTGCTGTACCGGGAGGTGAATTTGGGGATAGGCAGAGGTAAAACTCGCGCTGTGAAGGTTTTCGCCAACATTCCCTACCATCGCGTTTGGATTATCCCATAACCAGCCTGCTGGAAGCGGAACATCTTTAAGCGTTTGGCCATATTTTGCCTTCAGGCCGGACGGCAGGGTATATGGAGGAACCACCTTGTTTACCGTAAGGGTTGACGTAGCCGTTCCCGCGTTGTAATATCCGAGGCTCGCAGTATTGATTCTAATACTAAAGTCGCCGCAGGAAAGTACTTTCAAATAATTGCCTGAAGTTTGCGACATTCCATTAATATCGCAAATGTATCCTTGTCCGGGGCTTGAAACAATGGTGTATGTGCGGGTGCCGGCATTTACGTCAATATTGAAAATCGAAGAAAGCCTTATTACATCAAATGTATGATCAATGGTTTTAGGCGCGGCTGATATGTTTACGTTTTTATATCCGGTGACGGTAAATGTAACCGATCCAGAGCTATTTGGCTGAAGACCAACTGTCTGATGATTTCCGGTCGCCATCCCGCCCCATTGGTATGTATAGGAATCGGCACCGCTGGCAAGCGAAGTGAGAATTATTTGACGTCCTTTAAGTGTGGGTCCGCCGGAAAATGCAACTTGATTATCCGAATATTTTGCCCAGTAAGAGGCAGATGTTACAAGTCCGGCTTTTACTAATGGCTGGAGCGTAACAGTATAAAAATCGATTGAGGTCGAAGCGTAGTTATCGGTTATATTAAAGTCGACGCCGGTATCTATATTATTAGCATATATGTCATACCTACCTGATAACACAGAAGCGAAAGTCGCTTTGCCGTTCGCTACATTGACGGTGTACTCCGCTTTGCTGTTCGCAATTTTTATAGCGCCGGTATACCCGGTATATGCTGTGTTGTCCAGCTTGATAAAGACTGCAGCATTGGTATGCATGATATCTTTCTGAAAAAGGGAAACCTTTTTCCTCATATGATTCGGCGACGAAGATCCAGGGGCACCTATGTATTCATTTTCTGAAGTGGATGCCGTAAGCGATATTGAAGGACTGGGGCCAAAATACCTTTGGTAATATTTTATTTCATACGCACCTTCAGGAATATACCTATCGTCGCCCGCATTCAGAGCCATCAGATAAAGCGTTTTATCTGTATAATTGACTGATGCGGGCATATCCCAAGAGGGAAGGCCATATACATCAGGGTAATTTTCATCGAGAAGAATCCGAGTTGAACCATTAGGACCCAATTGACCGATGCTGTTGATGTCTGACGTATATTTTGTATAAAAATGTGTGCCATTCCAAAACCAAACCCTTGGAGTAGAATTCAGGCACGTAATCGGTTCTGTAACAATATGTAAAAAACCGACCGGTCTAGGCCATCCCGCATAGGTTGTGGGCGTTGTTGCTTTGGTATATCCGCTAAGTATCTGGATAACGTTCAAATAATTACTGCCCGATTTAATATAGTATCCCTGATTTCCGCTGTTCGTAGTGCCGGAAGATGTGACTGTAAATTCATAGCCGGATACAGAGGAACCCGTACTGATTAGATTATTCTCCTGAACGCTGATTTCGGTTGAACCCATACCACTGCCGTATTGATTCGGTGTACCAAAGGCCATGTTCTTAGGGTCTTTATTCTGGAATCCATATAAATTTGTATTGATATTTGCAACAAAAAGATAATTTCTGCCAGGATTGATGGAAGTGACCTTTGAGTAAGTATCTCCTATCGCAGCGAAGGCAATATTCGGCATGACTGCCATTATCGATGGCGCGGCAAGGGAAAATGTTAATACAATTAAAAATATTTTTTTCGCGATTTTTAACATTATGATTCCTCCTAGTTGAAATATTAAACTGAGAACAATAGCCTACATTAGTGGGTTTTTCTATAAACAGTAATGATTTTTCATATCTTAGCTTAAACGAGTCTAAAAATACAGAGTGGTTACTAAATTTTTCAATTCTCCATTTTCGATTCTCCATTGTCTGAAAGCAAAGTCCTAAGGCTTTCCGTCAGCCGCTCGATGCGGTAGGGCTTAACAATGTAGTCATCTGCTCCTGCGTCATATCCCGCCTTTTCATATTCTTTTCCTTTTAAAGCGGTGAGGAATATGATCGGCATTTTTTGCAATTTTCCGTTGCCTTGCCGAAGCTCCCTGCAGAAATCAAAGCCACTGCCGTCGGGTAGTTCAATGTCCAGCACGGCGGCATGGAACTCAACGCCCTTGATAAGGTTGCGGGCATCACGCAAGGTCCGCGCGGGCAGAACATAGTACCCTTTGCGTTCCAATACCCGTGTGTTTAGATGCAAAAGGTTGGGTTCTTCATCTATCAGTAAAACCGCGTTTTGCTTTGGCACGACGTCTGCTCCTTTCAATAACCGAATAGCATATAATAAAAAACAGAAGTCTTGACGACTTCTTTTTATGTGCACTTTCATTTTAGCATGCCGGGTAGGGAAAAAAAGCGAATGTCTCAAAAATGGGACTTTCGCGGGCAAATTATTTTATGCATCTATCCTTTCAAAACGGTATCCCTCGCCGCGGTACATCGCGACGGAATAGTCCGCGTTGCCCGCCTCGAGCCTTTTGCGTAGACGATAAATAACATTCCTGAGCGAATGGTCGTCGCTCGCCATCGGCAGCTTCCAGACGCTTTCGTATAATCTTTCGGCCGTAAAAGTTTTTCCTTCGTTCTGCACCAGCAACAGCAGAACCGCAAATTCCTTGGGCGCAAGCTGCATATCCTCGCCGGAAAGGGTTGCTCTGTTCGCTACCGTATCCAAACTGAGTTTCCCCTTTTTGATCTCGTTACCGCGCGCCATTTCCACCAATCGCAGCAGCGCCACGATGCGGGCGTACAGTTCCTCGTTGCGGAATGGTTTTGTCATGTAGCCGTCCCCTCCGCCGAGCAAGCCTTTCACAATATCCTCGTCCTCCCGCTTGCTGGTCAGCATTAAAATGGGCGCGGCGGTAACCGCGCGAATCTCCGGCACGAAATCGATGCCGTTGCCGTCCGGCAGAAGAATGTCCAGCAAAACAAGATCAAACGGCTCGTGCAGCATGCGCCTCGCCTCGGCGAGCGTTTCGGCGCAGATCGTATTCACACCGCGCCGGGCAAGGGTCCGTTCATTCAGTTCCCGCATGGATAAATCGTCTTCAATCATAAACACCATAGGAGCTCTATTATCCGTCTCCTTCATTATCAACTCTCCATTCTCAATTCTCCATTAATCGGAATCGTAAACCATACTTCCGTCCCTTTGCCGGGTTCGCTGTTTACGCCGATCACGCCACCGTGGGCTTCAACTAGCTTTTTGCTGATGAACAGCCCAAGACCGTTGCCAGTCACGCCCTTAACTCCGCCTCTCATCTGCGGATAGCGAGTGAACAGCGCCGTCGATACGTCAGGAGCCATGCCTTCGCCGGTGTCAGCTACACTAAACCGCACCGTGCCGTTTTCTTCCGAGGCGGCAAGTGTGATTTCGCCGTCCTCCGTATACTTGCACGCGTTTGAAACGAGGTTCAATAGCACCTGCAGGACACGTTCATGGTCTGCGAAAACCGTGATGCCGTCGTCGAGTTTTATAATGAGCCGGTTATTCGCGCGACCCCACATGGGAAAGTAGGTTTGGCGTATCCGGTCAAACAATTCCTCCACGGAAACGCGCCCTTTCCGTATAGTTAGCACGCCCGCTTCGATGGCCGCCATATCCATAAGCTGGCTCACCAGCCTGTCCATGCGCTCGGCCTCGCTTTCCACACGGCGCGCGCCGTACCGGAGGTCGTCAATATCCGGCGTTTCGTCACCAAGTAATTCCTGAAAATATTGCGCGAATCCGGAAATAGCTGAAATCGGCATCCTGAGTTCATGCGATAATTCCCCCATAAACTCGCTTTTCATTGTGTTCAGCCGCCGCTGGGTTTCGGCTTCCATCGCCTGCCTTTGCTCGGCTTCCCGCGCCGCTGCGATCTCCCGCATAGTGCCATGGAACATGGCGGCCATCTGGAAGAATACAAAGATGAGCAGTGTGAACTCGGTAAGCGTATGCCGAGTCAGTTCGCTCGCATCCGGGCTCGTCGGAAGCACATCGAAATACAGGATATCCCAAACCACACCAAATAGGAATATGCCCATACCGATGAGGATGGTGATCTGCTCCAAATTTGGCTTACGCAGCTTAATGCAGAGCCGGATTATTATATATGACGCTACAAGCAGTATAATAATATTGAAATATGACAAGGCTTGCATGACAAATACTGTATCTGTAAAGAGACATATACAGGCGCAGATGCCGCATACGGCGCAGAGCGCGCTGCGGAACCACTTTTGCAAAATAAAAGGGAACAGCGCGCTCAGAGTCAGGTAAAAAAGCAGCGTCCCGACAGGATACGCCAGGCAGCTCACGCGAAAGGCGGCGGTCCAAGATACGGATAAAAACGAAGATAATATCCACGGGTCGGTGAAGCCTGTGCGGACAAACCACATAAGGCAAAAGAGCGCAAACCACAGGTTGGCCTTATAGTGGCGCAGCAAAGAATAGAGCACGAGATGCGCAAGGAAAAGCGCAAGGAAACAACCCATAACGACGGAAGATATCATGTTTGTACGGTCGTAGGCTTCCCGGACGGTTTCCGGCTTTCCAATTATGACATTACTGTGGCTGTCACCATCGGGGACGGCATAGGTGGAAGCCTGCTGCACGATCTCGATTGTACCGTCCTGCGCCTGGACGGTGTAGTAAAGCCGTTTCGTGCCCGGCCTCGAACTAACGGCATCGCTTGCCGGCACGCCGATTTTCTCAGCCAAATGGCCGTTTATATAAAGGTTGCAGGCGTACTCGCCGGAATAGAGCATCAGGCCATATATCCCGGCAGGTACATATACACGCAGACGGCTTGTGCTGAAAGAGGCCACTTGCTCCGGGCTTCCGACATGTATCTCACTTCGCCGTGCCTCAAATTCGCCTGGCGCAAGCAGCGCGCTTGGAATGTACTCCACCGGGCCCAAAAGATCCAAGCTGCCGGAATCGAAATCCACCTCGCGCAAATCCCGTGTGCCGTCTTGGGACGAGATATGCGTGACGGGATAACCCGCAATTAGCCATAAAGAGGCACAGGATAGGAAGATAAGCGCCAATATGATAAAGAATACAGCATGTTTCTTTTTAGGCATATAAGCGCTCCTTTTGTACACGGCTTTTTCGCGGGTTGGAGGGTTTTTTTGCGTTTTTTTGAATCTTATCATTCAGGTAAAAACATAGCACACCCTCGACACGGCCGTGCTCGCAGAGTTTTTGTACCGGCCGCACAGAGTTATTCCGTTTTTTCGCCGCTTCATGTGCGGGAATATAGACCATAATACACCTCTTAGAACCGGCTGATATAGTATATTTAGATTATATACGTTGGCGCGGACAGGAGCAATATCGAGATGATCTATTGCTATCTGGAACTTTCATTACGCAATAATTCAATCAAACAGAAAACAAAATACGAAAACTTTTTATATTAGTTAATAAAAGCAAAGATCAAATGAAAAGCTTATTGTGGATCATTTTATAAAGAAATAAAATTATGCTTTATCTTTCCCGCTCAAGTACCGATATATTATTCAATGGATAATTATTCTATATTTCAAAAAAAGAGAGATTTTCCGCCTAAACATATTCAAACTATTCGGATATCATATTTTTCCGGGACTGGTGGAACGCGTCTCGTTGCGGAAGAATTTGCGCGCGTTTTAAAAAATAAAGGCTTTTCAGTGGATCTGCACAACATACGTGATAAACGGGAATTCAAAGATGCCCGTATCGATCTACTTATTTTGATATATGCTGTGCATGCATGTAACGCCCCGAAACAGGTTTACCGGTATATCGATAGCCTGCCGTCATCCGAGGGGACACCTGCGGCTGTTATTTCCGTATCCGGCGGCGGCGAGATGTTCCCAAATACCGCATGCAGGAAACTATGTCAAAAAAAGCTCGCTAAGAAAAACTTTTGGACTTTCTACGAAGACATGATGATGATGCCGTCAAATTGCATCCTGGAGACGCCTGCCGCCCTTACGCATGCGCTGCTTGATATGTACCCCATACGCGTTGTACATATCGTCGGCGATATCCTGCAGAAACAAAGCCGGAGTATGGTACCGAATTTTCTCGACCGAATCGTATCTTTTGCAGGAAAGATCGAACTAATCGTTTCGAGATTCTATGGCCGAATCCTTGAGGTCACAGGTGAGTGCAGTGGATGCTGTGTTTGCGAGGAATGCTGTGAAGCGGAAAACATAATAATGACGGATGGCAGGCCTGTGTTCAGGGATAGGTGCGATCTATGCCTAAACTGCGTTTACAGCTGCCCCAGTAAAGCGCTGCAGCCAAAATATCTGAAGTTTCTCGTCCTTAAAAAAGGGTTTAGTCTCAATCGCCCAAAAGATGACGATCCAGAACAAGCGTCACTCGACAATATTTTGAAACGGCGTGTATGGACAGGCGCGCGAAGATACTTGGACTCCAACGGAAATAATCCGAATAATGGGCGGAAATCATTCCGCAACCTTTTACGGTTCGTCTCACTCGCGGTTATCATCCTCATTTTATTGGGCACGATCCTATCATTAGAGCATATCAACGGGCAGACCGTTTCAAACAAAGGCGTAACGATCGCCAATGGCATTGCGGTAATAGACTCCAAAAAGGCCGCAGAGGAAACGCTTTTTTCCCTGGAAGGAGATTGGTCGTTCTATCCGGGAGTTTTTTGTGACAGCGGCAAAAAGGTGGAGGAACTGGATTCTTATTCAGATATGCTCGTGAAACTTCCTATACCAAAATATTCTGAATCCGGGCGCCCCGGGACATATCGCCTCAATATAGAAACCAGCGAGATAATGCAAGATTGCTCCATTCTTCTGCCATACGTGACCGGTGATTTCCTGCTGTATTTGAACGGCGTCCGCGTCGCAGACTATTTTGCGTCGCGGTTGGAACGAAACCCAAATTCTTCTTTGTTTTTCTATCAGGATAACGTTTATCCTTTGCCATTCGATCCGGACGCACCGCATCAGGAAATCATTATTTCCATAAACTCACAGGAGAACATCTCTTTCTTTTATAAGCAAGCTCCTTTGTTTGGCAAGTCAAACCTAATCAACGCCTATGCTATCAACCAATTTGGAAACTCGCTTTTCAATATCGGCGTTATTATACTGATCTTGCTCAATGGACTAATATTTATGACAATACGACCGTTCAGCATCTTCCATACATTGCTGTGCCTGTTTGACACGCTGATCGGATTCAGGATCCTTTTCGGCATCAATGCAGTAAAAACCTTTTTAGGCCAGACATTTTTGCATTCGGCGGTCATTATGCCCACGGTAGGTTGGCTGCAAGTTGTATTAATGCTTTCAGGGTGCTTGTTTGGAATGATGTTTATAGTAGAAAACAGCAACCGCAAAATGTTCTCTCCGGCGTTTATCAAAGGCATTATAATCGCGACTGCAACCTTGTTTTTATCATTGGCATTATTTCCCTGGATAATGGAGACACAATGGTATTATCTGGTGATGGCAGGTTTTTTGATAGCTAACCTGCTGCTGCTGTCGCGAAGCTTCCAGTATGTATTCAAACGAAAAAAACTGACCAATTTTATTATTGGACTACACAATTTGTATGCGGTGACTATAGTCGGGGTAGATCTTTGGCAGCTTGGGCCGCATATCTTGCGGTTTAATCTAATTATCTATGCCTATTTTACATTATTTGCGGTCCATCTGTTTTGGAGGCTTTTTAACTTTAACCTTGGCTACGAAGAACTAGAGAAGCTAAATACAAACCTCGAATCCGTAGTTGCGGAGCGTACGACAATGCTGAGGCAGGCAAACGACAAACTGACTTCACTATCTGAACGGGACGCGTTGACCGGCATATATAATCGTTTATATATGGACCAGAGAATCGAACAATTATTGGAGGAATATTCGTTAAAGCCAGCCCCTTTGTATCTTTGCTTGTTCGATCTGGATTATTTTAAACGCATCAACGATACATATGGCCACGATGAAGGCGACGAGGCATTAAAGGATGCCACAAATGTAGTACAGCGCCATATAAACAACAATGTGACATTCGGGCGTATCGGCGGCGAAGAATTCTTGCTACTTATCCAGGGAATGCAGAAAACGGAGGTATTTTCTATGGTCGAATCGATCCGCCAGGCCATGGAAGAAAACGCCAGAGATAATACCAAGCGCGCGACAGCCAGCTTCGGGCTTGTTGAATATAATGAGAACGTTACGTATAAAGAGATATTTAAGGCAGCCGACCAGCATCTGTACAGGGCAAAAAGCGAAGGACGGAACCGGATTTCGACAAACTGGCTTTCTTAGGTTTAGCGCTAAGAAAACCTTATAGATTATGCCGGTATTATAGTTTTTACACGCATCAAAGGGCAAAGCGCCCTTTTTTATGCCTATACAGCAGAGACTACCAATTCACATTGAGCTTAACTTCCTTCAAAAGCGTCGGGGCATTACCTTCGTTCTGCGCCCAAAGCCGTATCCAATATGTACCTTGTTGCTTTAGCTGGCCTTTACCGGCAGTCAGAGGCGGGAACAGGGATTGAAATAACGAAAGTGGTTTTGTCCTGTTAACATCCGCAGACCTATAAAGCCAATCTGTATTTTCCAGACTTGACGAAGAAATGTTTATGAATACCCTCTTTAATGTTCCTCCGTTTGGGTCTTTAGAGCCCGAAAACCGTATGATTTGTCCTTTACCCGCTTTTGTGCGGGAAATTTTGAAATTGCTTTGCTTTGGCTCCGGAGAACGTTTAAAAGGAGTGTATTTGACTGTCACAGGATCGGAAGGCATCCACGACGCCATATTTTGATATGAATAGTTTAGTCCTTCCAGATATCTGCCGGCAAAACCTTTTAATGATCCATCTTTTTGCAAAATCAATTTTACATCATAATATTCAGCCAGTTCTTGTGACCATAACTCATTACCGTTTTTATCCAACTTAATAATCACCGCGTTTGATTTTCCGCTAGTACTGGATCCATATTTCCCTGTAATAATGAATCCGCCATCAGGGGTCGCGTTGATCGTTCTTATGACTTTATCATTGATTGGGAGCCTTTTTTCGTTGCCGTTTTTATCAAAGGTGTAAAGGACAGAATTCATTATTGTATCGTCGTCGTCAAAACGTTCCATTTTCATCATTACAGTACCTTTTGTGCCTACTGATACTATAGAGTTATAGTAGGAAGATATAAACTCTTCTCCGAATTGTTTTCGCCAAATTTCCTTGCAATTCTTGTCTAGCTTTATTAAGTGGCATGAAGACCAGTTTCGGCTCCACTTATTTCCCGACAGAATAAATCCGCCATCACTCAATATATTAAAACCTACATCTCCGCTTGTACCTTCTGAACGCAAATAATATGCTTTGCTGGAAGCAGTTACATTCAAGTTGGAATCAAACTTATAAACCTGCACTTTGCTTTCCGTTTTAACTAATGGATAAAACTTAAGCGCGGCGTACCCTCCACCCGGAATGCCTATGAAATTAAACAAGTTCTTTATCTTAACTTTTTTGCGCCATATAATTTTTTTGTTGGATCCATATTTCGTAACATAATTTCCTTTAACAGTAAAACTATTGCTTGTGCTTGCCGGCTTTTGTTCGCTGAAACCCGGGTTTTCTGAAATTTTTTGATACATATCCAATTGATCCGCAAACGCAAAAGAAGAGGTGAAAAGCAACGAGGCGGCGAGCATAAGCATAAATATCTTCTTTTTCATTGATTATTCCTCCCAGATACCAATTTGGATATGACGGTGATTGAAAGCTATTAATACTTGTATTGCAAACATTACCAATCTACATAATACTTAACTTCCTTCAAAAGTGTCGGGGCGTTGCCTTCGTTCTGCGCCCAAAGCCGTATCCAATACCTGCCTTTTTGCTTAAACGGCCCGCTTCCTTCCTTTAATTCAGGAAAGTCCTTTGTATTGAGCTTATATACGCCTTTAGAGGATATAAGCTTCTCTTTATATAAAAAGTCTGTGTTGTATAAATTCGGCAAGGATATGT
>JAVBOF010000011.1:0-7445 GCA_031550915.1 Eubacteriales bacterium
ATCTGAAAGAAGATCCTGCAAGAGTGCGTATGTCTCCGAGCCGTCATCGCTGTCATCACAAATATTCAATTCGAAATTTGGATAATCCTGGGCTAATATGCTGTCTATCTGCTTTTGAAGAAAAATACGTCTTGGCCTGTATACAGCCATTGCGATGCTTATCAACGGAGTCATGCAGCTTTGCTCCAAAATCATTGTTTTGTATCGTTCTCTTCGGTTAAACGTATGGACTCTTCGAAACCAACGACCTGATATGAGCCGTTAAAATGGTCTGAAAGCTTTTTATCATAAGCAAGGTTGCCGAAAGACTTTTGTACTATACCCATAGGCCCAAACAGGGATACGAATACATTCAAAGGTTTTAAAAGCTTCGTTGTTTTGCCGGCATACTTACGTATCAAAGCAAAAAGCTCGGATGTACTTACGGGGGACGCGTTTTGGGGATAGAATACTCCCGAAGAGCCTGATGTAAGTATCAAGCGGATTAACTCGACCAAATTGGCTATATAAAGCATACTGCGGACGTTGTTTACGGCAGGGAAGAACGGCAGCTTAAATGCAAGACTGCGCAGTGAAGGATAGGTACCGGGACAATCCTTGCCGTACACCATTGGGGCGCGGATATATGATATTTTGAAATCCTCGGATTCCAAGCGGGACAGCAAATGTTCGGCGTCCAGTTTTGATTTGCCGTACAGACTTTTCGGATATTCCGGGGTATTTCCGTCTATTATCAGCGGCTTTGAAACCTTGCCATCAAAGCCATACACGGCTATGCTGCTCATAAAAATAAATTGCTTTACGCCGGCCGACTTTGCCTTTTTCGCGATTTCCCCGGGTAATTTGACGTTTGTGTCGAACACCCTGTCTGCAAGCTCCTTGGATCTATCAAAGCGAAGGAGGGCGGCAACGTGTAAAACAGCGTCAAAACCGGAAAAATCGAAATCCTCCCACATTCCTGGGCGTACAGAAATAGAAACCGTCTCGATATCGGGATGGTTTTTTTTCATTTCGGATGCAAAATTACTTCCGATATAGCTGGATTGCCCTGTTATAAGAACTTTCAAGCTCAAAACCCCAATACATAATTATCAGCCGTTTGGCCTCGTTGTCATCTTGTCTATTAATCTTCATTTTGACATATAATGCGCCAAATATCAATAGTTATCACCACGATGGTTCGATATATACCTGCAAATCCTCCGATTTTTCCATAGTGTCCGGATTGACTATGCGCAAGAAGTTCCTGCCCGGCCTGCTTAAAAGGTCTTTTGATATAAAAGCCGTGACCACGTTATACATACGGACGGTTGGCAGCGGCTGGTCTCCAAGGTAAATGACCGAATTTGGATGATGGCCGTAGGATTGTATATATACGCTGACATCCTTTTTTGCTTCAAGCATTTCAAGGCCGTATTTACCAAGGAAAAAATCCCTGGTTGAATAGTCTTTGATGTTTGGATAGACTTTGAGATCACCGACGGAAAATTTTTCGGCAGTATCTTCATTGACTAGATACAGCTTATGGGTGCCTATTTCAGTCAAAACAGATCCTGGAACATTAGCCCGGATAGAATAGAACTTACTTTCGGTTTTAAGCGGCATATCATCTAAATATATCTTTGTGTTTTTATCCTGCCCATAGCATTTATAGAATATAGGAATACCATTGTTCAGGCTTGCGTAGTACTCCGGGGCATATACCATCACATAGCGCGAAGTCTCGGCATAGCTTCCAAATTCGCTGTTTATCACGGGCCTTGTATCAGCATATCCTGCGGATGCATCTACGCCCGGGTTTGAGGCTGATGAAACAGCCGGTGAAACGGATAGGACCAGTGTTATTGAAAAGAATAAAAACAAAGATTTTCCAATAACTTTTGTTATTTTATGTTGGATTTTGTTGTCTTTTGGCATGATATCCTCGTAAAAACTAATTGTATCCGTTGCCGAAAGCAAAAAATATTGTCTTTCGGCAACGGTAGCTATTATTCCTATTTACCTGCTTCTTCGATAGCGACTGCTATCGCTACGGAAGCGCCTACCATCGGGTTGTTTCCCATACCTATCAGGCCCATCATTTCCACGTGGGCAGGGACAGAGGATGATCCGGCGAATTGTGCGTCGCCATGCATACGCCCCATGGTGTCGGTCATACCGTAAGAAGCGGGGCCCGCGGCCATGTTATCCGGATGGAGCGTTCTGCCGGTGCCGCCTCCTGAGGCTACCGAGAAATATTTCTTGCCGTTTTCATAAGACCATTTCTTGTAAGTGCCGGCAACGGGATGCTGGAACCTCGTTGGGTTAGTAGAATTACCAGTTATGGATACATCGACGCCTTCGTATACCATAATCGAAACGCCTTCCGAAACATCATCCGCGCCATAGCATTTTACATTTGCGCGCTCGCCTTCAGAAAAAGCGATTTCTTCAAGTATCTCAAGCTCTCCTTTAGAGTAGTCATAATTTGTTTCAACGTAAGTGAAGCCGTTTATCCTCGAAATTATATAGGCAGCATCCTTTCCGAGGCCGTTCAATATGACCTTCAAAGGCTTACTACGTACTTTGTTTGCGGTTTTGGCTATGCCTATCGCGCCCTCCGCGGCAGCGAACGATTCATGCCCTGCCAAAAAGCAGAAACAATTAGTAGATTCGCGCAACAACATAGCTGCGAGGTTACCGTGCCCGAGGCCGACATCGCGCTGCTCGGCGACCGACCCGGGTATACAGAAAGCCTGCAAGCCTATACCTAGAACCTCCGCCGCATCCGCAGCAGTACTGCAGCCTTTTTTGAACGCGATAGCCGCTCCAAGCGTATATGCCCAGACGGCGTTTTCAAATGCGATGGGCTGGATGGATCGGACGATGGCGCCTACATCCACGCCTTTTTCCAAGCAGAAATCGTTTGCTTCCTCCAAAGAGGCTATATTATAAAGTTTAAGGCATTCTTCTATCTTGCCTATCCTTCTTTCATATCCTTCGAAACGCACCATTACAGTCAACCCCTTTCTACTGATGACGCGGGTCTATATATTTGACCGCGTCCTGGAACCTTCCATATGTTCCGATATTTTTTTCGTACGCCTCTTTAGGATCGACACCTTTTTTTATCTGTTCAAGCATCTTACCCAGATGCACAAATTTATAACCGATGACTTCGTCTTTCTTATCCAAACCAAGTTCAAGAACGTAGCCCTCCGCCAGTTCCATATACCTTACGCCTTTGCTGCGGGTACCGTACATCGTGCCGACTTGACTCCGCAGCCCTTTGCCAAGATCCTCAAGCCCGGCGCCGATAGGCAGGCCACCTTCCGAAAAAGCAGTTTGGGTCCTGCCGTATACAATCTGCAAAAACAGTTCCCGCATAGCAGTATTGATAGCATCGCATACCAAATCGGTATTTAGCGCTTCCAAAATGGTTTTGCCGGATAAAACCTCCGCTGCCATTGCCGCGCTGTGAGTCATGCCGCTGCAGCCGAGCGTTTCTATCAACGCCTCTTCGATGATACCGTCCTTAACGTTTAACGTAAGCTTGCATGCGCCCTGCTGCGGAGCGCACCAGCCAACGCCATGTGTAAGACCAGATATATCCTTAATCTCCTTGGCTTTGACCCATTTGCCTTCCTCGGGAATGGGCGCCGGCCCGTGTTTTGGCCCTTTTGCAACGCAAACCATCTCTTCCACTTCTCTGGAGTATTCCATATTTATTCCTCCCTTGCCACGTAATAAAAATTATTCATATTGCATCTCGATGACCCGCTTGTCCAACATATCCGCTTTGACAGTGAACTCTGTACCGTTCAATCTTTCGATCTTATAATCGCCGCCAATAGCGGCAAGGAAAGGTTCTATACCATCAATATCAAATTTGCAGGCCTTTGTCTTGTAATGCATTGGTATAACTATGCCCGGCTGCAGCCTTCTGACAAATTCCGCAGCTTCCGCGCCATTTATAGTAAATACACTTCCGATGGGCAATAGCAATATATCTATCTTGCCCAAACTTTTCATCAAACCATCATCGGGAATGATACCGACATCGCCGCAATGGAGCAAAGAATATTCCCCGTCACAAAGCTTAAACATTATATCAGCGCCGCGCTTGGCTCCTTTGACTTCGTCGTGGAATGTTTCGAATCCTTCTATCTCTATGCCGTATTCCTTGCGCTTTTGACTGGCATCAATCAACAGGTAACCTTCATCCACGGCGTCCAAATAGTTGTGATCGAAATGGTCGTGGGTACACAAAACGATCTCCGCCTGCTGCTTTGGCAAATCGTATCCAACGGTGTAATCATATGGATCGGTCAATATCCGTATGCCTTTCATATTAAGTATAAAGGCTGAGTGTCCAAGCCATTTAATATCCATCGCTGCACCTCCATTCCAGTATCGGCAAATATACATTAAGATTATATCATTATTATTTCAAACCGCAAATGACGATTATGGAGGCTTTTCTTTTTTTTGTTTGGAACCGGGGCTGATACATGGTAGAATATAGACAGTGCGCCATACCAAGAAAAAACTGCAAAAATATTGATGTTTTGAGGGGTTTATGAAGATAGCTGACTCTTGGGATGACTATAAGATACTCGATTGCGGCGAGGGGAAAAAACTGGAGCTATGGGGAACCACTATTCTTGACAGGCCGGATCCCCAGGCTATTTGGCCAAAGATGCGGCCGGAGCTTTGGAATTCGGCTGCTGCTGTGTATGTCCGCAGTGAAAAAGGCGGAGGGGCCTGGGAATATAATACGTCCATACCTGATAATTGGGAAATAGGCTACGGAGATATGCACTTAAACATAAGGCTGATGGGTTTTAAGCATACCGGCGTTTTTCCAGAACAGGCCGTTAATTGGGATTGGATGAGAGAGATAATAAAAAAGCGCGAATCAACCAGCGTTTTAAACCTGTTTGCATATACCGGGGGCGCGACGCTGGCCTGCGCGCTGGAAGGCGCTGAAGTCGCCCATGTGGATGCCGCAAAGGGTATGGTAAACGCCGCGAAAGAGAATTTACGGATATCCGGCCGGGAGGATGCCGTCGTCCGGTATCTGGTAGACGACGTTTTTAAATTCGTCAACCGTGAGATCCGCCGCGAAAACAAATATGACGCGGTCATCATGGATCCGCCTTCGTACGGAAGGGGTGCCGGCGGGCAGATATGGAAGCTTGAGGATTGCCTCTTTGACCTTGTTCAACTCTGCACGATGTTACTTTCGGATAATCCAGCGTTTTTTCTTATCAATTCTTATACAACGGGCCTTGCGCCATCGGTTCTTGCGAATATGCTGAGGCTGGGAGGGCTGGACAGGTTCGACGGCAATATAGACTCCTTTGAACTTGCCTTGCCGGTAGTAGATACGGATATCGTACTGCCCTGCGGCGCCAGCGGGCGTTGGGAAGCAAGATGACGGAAGTACCGGTAATATTTGAGGATAATCATATCATTATCGCTGAAAAACCATGCAATATGCCTGTACAGGCTGATTCCAGCAAAGATGATGATATGTTTTCAATTTTAAAACGATATTTAAAGGTAAAATACGATAAGCCTGGCAATGTATATCTTGGGCTTGTCCATAGGCTGGATCGTCCGGTTGGAGGCGTAATGGCCTTTGCGAAAACATCAAAAGCCGCGGCAAGGCTTTCGGAACAGCTGCGCTTGAGAAAGATGAAACGTCTTTACCTTTGCATCGTCCATGGTTCGGCGAAACAGAGGGATACGCTTGTAAACTGGCTTTTAAAGGGTGACGGTAACTTCGTATCCATCGTAGAAGAAGGTACAAACGGAGCAAAGCAAGCTATTTTGAATTATGAAAAGCAGACGGAGCGGGGCGGGTTAAGCCTGTTGAAAGTTAGTATATTAACGGGCAGATCGCACCAGATACGGGTTCAGCTTGCAGGTGAAGGGCTGCCGATAGTAGGCGACATGCGTTACGGCAATATGGAAAAAGGGCAGATCGCACTATGGGGATATTCGCTTGAGCTGGAACACCCGACAAAAAAAGAAAAGATGGTGTTTTGCCGCGAGCCCAAGGGCAATATATGGGACGGATTCAGGCAGGATATAGGATCGCTTTAAAAGCGTTCCATTATTTCTTTCGGAAAAACGGGCATGCTTTTGAATTCCGGTATGCCGTTTAGATAGGAAAGGCTGCCTTTCATACTCAGGGTTAAGCCGGACGCCCAAAGCAACTGGCGGCGGCACCGGTATTTTTTGTTTATCTCACGGTCTCCGTATTTATCGTCGCCGAGGACGGGAAGGCCGATATATGCTAGTTGCGCGCGTATCTGGTGCGTCCTTCCGGTCAAGAGGTCTATGTGCAGCAGCGATAGATCATCGGAATTCGATACAAGATTATATTCCAGTTCGGCCAACCTAGAATGGGGCGTTTTTTTTTCGCTTATTTTTACAAATGACTTGTCCGAATGTTTTGTCAGATAATGCGTAAGCCTACCAGTTTCTTTTGAAGGTTTTCCGCATACTACGCATGTATATACCTTAGAGATATATCCGTTTTTAAAAGCTTCTAACAGCTCGGAATATGCGTCGTCCGTCTTTGAAAGAAGAACAAGACCTCCGGTGTTGTGATCCAGCCTATGGCAGGCGCGAGCCTCGAAAATCTGTTCAAGCGAATCATTACTTGTATCGTCAGCGCATACGGACAGACCGGCAGGCTTCTCGGCGACGATAATGTTTTCATCTTCATAGACTGGTTTACAATGCCGTTTTGCCGGTGGTTTTTCTTTAAAATAAACATTTATTCGGTCCCCATACTGTATCGGCTGATTATTGCGCACCCTTTTCCCGTTTACCTTTATATCACCCTTTGCTAAAGCGGACAGTAGCTCGCCCCTGCGTAAAGTTGTTGCCTGGGAAAGGATAAAATTGATAAGCATTGAACCGCTTTTATTCTCTTTAACTATTAATTCAAACATTTGACCTCCTGTAAGGATTTTATCATAAGCAGTTTTATGATAAAATCCTATCAAGAAATAAATGTTGCAAAAGTTGGTGAAGGCGATAAAAAATCCATACGGAAAGACTGTTTTTATTACCGGCGCGTCCTCCGGTATCGGAAAAGCAATTGCAAAAAGGTTGATGGAATGTGGCTTTCATGTGTATGGAACGACAAGGCGGGAAGGAAACTTCCCTATGGTCTCCGGATATGAAGGTGGGTTTTTCAAGCTATTGACGATGGATGTATGCGATGGACAGTCGGTAAAAAAATGCGTTGAAAGCGTTTTGCAATGCGAAGGCAGTATTGATGTTTTGATCAACAACGCTGGTATTGGGCTTGCGGGAGCGGTAGAGGGAACAGCTCCATCTGAGATGAATGAGCATATTCAGACCAATATTATTGGCGTTTTGAATATGTGCAACGCGGTTCTGCCGCATATGCGAAAAAAGAGAAGCGGGTTGATCATAAACATCGG
>JAVBOF010000063.1:0-19064 GCA_031550915.1 Eubacteriales bacterium
ACTCCATTACGGGCTTGAAAAACTTGGTGCGACAGTGGTACCGATATCAAGCGGAAATACTGAACGTCAAATACAGATAATGAGAGATTTTGGAAGCACGGTTTTGGTAGGGACACCAAGCTATGCGCTATATATTGCGGAAGTTGCAGCAAAAATGGGCATAAAAGGCGGGGATCTAAAGCTGAAAATCGGCTTGTTTGGAGGCGAAGGCCATACTGTTGAGATGCGTAAAGAGCTGGAAGAACGTCTTGGCATACTTGTAACCGAGAATTACGGTTTAAGCGAGTTGATCGGTCCGGGGGTTTCCGGAGAATGTACTTACCAATGCGGGATGCATATTAATGAGGATCACTTTTTGGCAGAGATAATCGATCCGGATACTTTGGAAGTTTTACCGGTTGGAGAAAAGGGAGAACTTGTGCTGACTTCCCTCACAAAAGAAGCATTTCCAATTATCCGGTACCGCACAAAGGATATAACATGGCTGGATGACGAAAAATGCGAATGTGGAAGGACTTCCATGCGTATGGCGAAAGTGCAGGGCAGGACAGATGATATGCTCATTATACGCGGAGTGAATGTTTTTCCTTCACAGATCGAAAGTGTACTTGTAGGAATGGAAGAGGTCGGACCGCATTACGAGATCATTGTTTCGCGCGAGGGGTATTTGGATATTCTCGAGGTTTTGGTCGAGGTCTCCGATCCAGGCTTGCTGGAAAGCTATAGAGGTTTGGAGAAACTGGAAAAGAAGGTAAGGCAAAAGTTATATACGGTTTTGCAATTGGAGGCAAAAGTACGGCTTGTTGAGCCTTTTACATTAAAGAGATTTGAAGGTAAGGCAAAACGCGTTACCGATAATAGGCCTAATTAGTTTAAATGCAAAACGATGGAGTTGATATGTTGAAACAAATGATGCTTGGTAATCAAGCTTTAGCGCAAGGCGCATGGGAAGCGGGCGTAAAGGTAGTGGCGTCCTACCCCGGCACCCCCAGTACAGAAATAACTGAGTATGCTGCTCAATATAGTGAAATAGAGGCCCAATGGTCACCCAATGAAAAGGTTGCGATGGAAGTTGCTATCGGAGCTGCGATTGCGGGAGCCCGTAGTATGACTTGCATGAAACATGTCGGTATGAATGTAGCCGCAGACCCGATGTTTACCGTGGCTTATTCCGGAATAAACGCCGGTATGGTTATAGTTGTTGCGGACGATCCGGGCATACACAGCAGCCAAAATGAGCAGGATAGCAGGTACTATGCAAAATCGGCGCATATTCCTATGCTTGAGCCATCGGATAGCAGGGAAGCATTGGAGTTTACTAAGCTCGCGTTTGATATGAGCGAAAAATATGATACGCCAATAATAGTCCGTATGACTACACGGACATCTCACGCTCAGGGAATAGTTGAAGTTGGTGATAGGGCTGATATCGCCTTGAAGGACTATACTAAAGACGTTGATAAGTATGTTATGATGCCGGGCATGGCGAGAAAACGCCGACTTTATGTTTTGAAACGTGAAAAGGAGTTGGCGGAAGCAGCTTCCACGATGGAAATTAACAGCATAGAATACGCAGGGAAGGATATTGGAATAATATGTTCCGGTGTAGCTTATCAGTATGTTAAAGATGCGATGCCGGAGGTTTCGGTATTGAAACTTGGCATGGTTTATCCGCTGCCGGACAAGCTTATCAGAGATTTTGCTTCCAATGTCAAGGAATTGTATGTTGCCGAGGAATTGGAACCTTTTTTACAGGATTCGATCGCGTCAATGGGTATAAACGTTATGCCAAGGCGGTTTGAGCCTTATGGAGAGCTATCATCAAATATGGTTTTGCAGGCTTTTGGCAAGCAGACGCTGGAAGCATACGAAGAAAATAACGCGCCTATGAGGCCTCCGGTGCTTTGCCCAGGATGTCCTCACAGGGGAACATATCATGTTGTTTCCAAGTTGAAACTATATGTTACAGGAGATATCGGGTGTTATACCCTTGGATCTTTACCACCGCAAAAGTCTATTGATACCTGCATATGTATGGGAGCCAGTATTGGCCAGGCACTTGGTATGGAAAAAGCCAGAGGCAAGGATTTTGCGCGAAAACTGATCTCTGTTATAGGTGACAGCACTTTCCTGCATACAGGCATAAACGGCTTAATGGATATGGTATATAATGGCGCGACCTCGACCGTCCTGATATTGGATAATAGGATAACGGGAATGACAGGACATCAGCAAAACCCGTCTACGGGCAAAACCCTTAAGAATCAACCTACACACGCGATAGACATTGAGGCGTTATGCTCTGCTATGGGAGTGCCAAATGTCCGTGTTTGCGATCCGTTTGATATTGAGGGATTGGAGCTTGCCCTAACGGAGGAACTAGAGAGGGAGAGCCTATCTGTAATTATCGCGAGGCGGGAATGTGCGCTTTTGATCAAGCCGAAAGCGGCGCTAAGGATAGATGACGAAAAATGTAAAAACTGCAAGGCTTGTATGAAGCTTGGTTGCCCGGCAATCAGCCAAAAGGAAAACGGTCCGATAATTGACCCATCATTATGTACGGGGTGCGGTTTATGCGCTAAAGTGTGCAGGTTTGATGCGATAGTAAAGGCTGGTGAAGCATAATGAATGTTTTGATTGTGGGAGTTGGCGGGCAGGGAACGTTGCTTGCGAGCAAGGTTTTGGGAAACCTCGCCATTTCATCCGGTTTCGATATAAAGGTTAGCGAAGTCCATGGCATGGCGCAGCGTGGCGGCTCTGTTGTCACACATGTTAGATGGGGCGAAAAGATCCATTCACCGCTTGTGGATATCGGTAACGCGGATATCATTATCGCTTTTGAGAAGCTGGAAGCCTTTAGATGGATCCCATATCTCAAGAAAAATGGTAAAATGCTGATTAATACTCAGGAAATAAACCCTATGCCCGTTATATTAGGGGCTGCGGAATATCCGCAGGAAATAATATATGGAATAAGAGCAAAGGGTATAGATGTTACTGAACTGGATGCATTGGCGCTTGCAAAGGAAGCAGGAAGCGCAAAAGCAGTAAATATCGTATTGCTTGGCCTATTGGCAAATATTCTGGATTTTAGTGAGGATCAATGGCAAAAAGCTCTAGAAGCGACAGTAAAGCCTAAATTGATAGAACTAAACAGAAAAGCATTTGCGCTAGGGCGTGCATGTGTTGTTAAAATATAGGAGGAAATATGTACTGGGATAAGATTCATGAATGTATGGATCGCGAACAATTGGAGAGCTTACAACTTGAAAGACTTAAGGCCACTGTAAAAAGGGCTTATCAGTATTCGCAATTTTTCAAAAACGGTATGCAGGCACGCGGTCTTGTTCCGGAGGATATCACAAAGCTTTCGGATCTGTCTAAGCTGCCGTTCACAATTAAGGATGACCTCAGGGATAATTATCCTTTTGGAATCTTCTCGTCACCATTGGGAGAGATAGTTCGTATACATGCATCGAGCGGCACGACAGGAAAACCGACAGTAGTTGGATATACAAGCAGGGATTTGGGAATATGGTCTGAAGTCATGGCAAGGACACTGACCGCAGGTGGAGTTGAAAAATCTTCGGTGGTTCAGATATCATTTGGCTATGGCTTGTTCACCGGAGGCCTGGGCGCGCATTATGGAGCAGAACGCATTGGAGCATCTGTTATACCAATGTCTGGAGGTAATTCCAAACGCCAAATGATGCTAATGAAGGATTTTGGAACGACTGCTCTCTGTTGTACGCCTTCCTATGCGCTGTATCTGGCTGAGACAATGGAAAATATGGGTATCAAGCATGACGAGATGAAGCTAAAGTATGGAATCTTTGGTGCAGAGCCGTGGACGGAGAGTATGCGCAAGGAGATAGAGAGCAGGTTCCGTATACGCGCGACCGATATTTATGGACTCAGCGAAATAATAGGACCCGGCGTTTCGTTTGAATGTGAGCATCAATGCGGTATGCATATAAACGAAGACCATTTTATTGCAGAGATTATAGATCCTGATACTGGCGAGGTCCTGCCGCATGGAAGCGAAGGCGAAATTGTCTTCACCACAATAACCAAGGAAGGTATGCCGTTGATCCGCTATCGTACGAGGGACATCACATCTATTAGTTATGAAACATGCGGCTGTGGACGGACGCTTGCCCGTATGAAAAAAGTACGCGGGAGAAGCGATGATATGCTTATTATTCGAGGTGTGAATGTGTATCCTTCGCAGATCGAAGAGATACTAATGAGCACAAGCGGAGTAGCGCCGCATTACCTGATAATAGTTGATAGGGTTGATAATTTGGACGATATGGAGATACATGTTGAGGTTGCGCAGGATATGTTCTCTGACGAAGTCAAAAAGATAGAGGAATTAAGCCGTAGGATATCAAAGGAGATACACACAACTCTTGGTATTAATGCGAAATTAAAGCTGGTTGAACCCCAAACGATACAGCGGAGCGAAGGGAAAGCTGTTCGTGTAATAGACAAGCGAGAGCTATAGAAAGGGAGATTTGCTATGTTTGTTAAACAGATAAGCGTATTCATTGAGAATAAGAAGGGCAGGGTTGCCGCCCTTACAAAGTTGTTGGGTGATAATGGAATAGATTTTGTAGCGCTGTCTATAGCGGATACGACTGATTTTGGTATCCTTCGCTGTATTGTCAATAAAACCGACGAAGCAGTTAAGCTGCTTCGGGATGCCGGTTATACCGCAAGCACTACCGATGTATTGGCAGTAGAGGTACCTGACAGGCCGGGTGGCCTTGCAGAGGTTCTCGGATTGCTGGACGCGGCGAATATAAGCGTTGAATACCTATATTCCTTTGTTCGCAAGGCGGGCGACAAAGCGCTGATACTTTTCCGCGTAGAAGATACGAAAAGCGCAATAGATGTATTCAATAAGAATGAGATCACTTTTCTTGGACAGGAGCAAATATATTCCCTATGAATATGCGGATAGTGGAAATAGACCTGGACGCCGAGAAACATAATATCCAGGAAATAAAAAAGCACATAGGCAAGGCGAAGTTTATGGCAATAGTCAAAGCCGATGCCTATGGGCATGGTATGATGAGGATAGCGGAGAACGCATTGAAAAACGGCGCTGACTGGCTTGGCGTAGCCACCGTAGAGGAAGGCAGAGCATTGCGCGAAGCGGGGATAGAAGCAAATATACTTGTTATGGGCGGTATCTTTGAAGACAGCGCTCAGGCGGTTATTGAATATTCGCTTTCTCAAACGGTTTTTGATATCGATATTATAAAGATCCTTCAAATATACGCAAAAAAATCTGATAAAAAGGCTAAGATACATATCAAAATTGATACCGGAATGGGCAGAATCGGTATTTCGCCAGACGATTTTCCGTTGCTTTTGGATACAATAGAAGCTTGTCCAGATGTAGAATTGGAAGGTCTATTTACACATTACGCTAATTCTGATGATGATAAGGAATATACAAAGGGACAGATCGCGGTATTTGAGCAGGCAATAAAGATATTGCACGATAGAGGATATTCGCCGATAATCCATGCTTCTAATAGTGCGGCATCAATTGATTTGCCAGGCGATTCCTTTGACATGGTCAGGGTAGGAATATCCATGTATGGCTGCTACAGCTCGGTAAACGTATCACGTGAGAACGTGAAGCTACAGCCTGTAATGCGGTTCAAAGCCAATGTCGTAATGGTAAAGGAAGTTGCTGAAGGAACCTTTATTGGATATGGCTGCACATTCAAAACACAGCGTAGAAGCAAGATAGCCACGGTTTCCATCGGGTACGGCGACGGATATCCCCGCATTCTAAGCAACAGGGGTTCCGCTCTTGTGAGAGGAAAACGAGCAAAGATTGCTGGGCGTATCTGCATGGATCAGATGATGCTTGACGTTACCGATATTGAAGGCGTATCGGTCGGAGATGAAGTCGTACTTTGGGGCAAGCAGGGCGAAGCGGAAATTCATGTTGACGAAATCGCAGAACTTTGCAAAACCATAAGTTACGAAATACTATTGGGAGTGAGCCCGAGAGTACAGAGGATATATATTGGCGGAGACTCGGATGATTGATAAGTTTGTTTTAAGAAAAGAGATGACAGAATTACGAAGCCGTATTTCTGCAGAGGATGCAGAGAAACTAACTGCGGAAGCGTGCAAAATAGTTCTTGCTTCGGAAGAATGGAGATCTGCAAATACAGTTATGCTATATTTGCCATTCAATAATGAGCTTGACACTTCCATGCTAATAAATGCTGCTGAAAGCGAAGATAAAAGAGTATTGATGCCTTTATGCGGCAAAGATTTCAGCATGAAAGCCGTAGATTACACAGGTAAGACTTTGAAGACCAATAGCTTTGGTATACAGGAGCCGCCCGATGGCGATGATATCATGCCTGATCTTGCAGTAGTACCGTGCTTGGCGATAGATAAAACTTGCTTAAGACTGGGTTACGGTGCAGGTTATTATGACAGATACTTTAACCGGCGAGGGTATATTAAGAAGATCGGGTTAATATTCCCCGTACAGGTTTTAGATCTAATAGAAGCGCAGGAGCATGATTGTAGACTGGATGCATATTGTACTGCGGAAGGTATTTTCTTTAGGAGTATTTGACATATTGTACTTGTAGCAATCATTTTGCTATGTTAATATGATTAGAACAGGAAACGACATTTTTCGATCCGGAGGTTTGTTTGAGAGTTATCGCCGGAACGGCAAAGGGCAGGCGCTTGTATTCACCGGTAGGAGACATCGCAAGACCAACTACCGATAGGGTTAAAGAATCTATGTTTGCTATATTGCAGCCGTATTTACAGGAGGCAGATGTACTGGATCTTTATGCAGGCTCAGGCGCTTTAGGTATAGAGGCTTTAAGCAGAGGAGCTAATAGCGTGGTATTCGTTGATAAGGATCGCAAATGTGCTGAAATTATCAAAAAGAATATTGTGCTTACAAACTTTAATGATAAATCTGAGATAAAGGTTTGCGATTTCGGCAAAGCGCTTGATGATTTTTGGAAAGCACATATAGAGTTTGACCTAATAATAATGGATCCCCCTTATGCGGTGGACTGGTGGATAGATGCAGCAGATTATTGCCAAACAAACGGCGTACTAAAAACTGGGGGTATAATAATGCTTGAGCGTAAGGCAAAGGGCAATGTCAATGATATCGATGGGCTTGAATGTAAGCTAGTTAGAAAATATGGCGATACTGAATTAATAGTTTTTAAGAGGACAAGCCTATGATTGACCGCTGTATTTATCCCGGTTCATTTGACCCGCTGACTGTTGGACATGCGGATATCATAGAACGATGTTCTGCGCTATTTGATAAAGTGATCATTGGGATACTAAACAATACATCAAAAAAACCGCTTTTTTCGATTGAAGAAAGATTGGAATTGGTCAAGAGATCAACAGAGCATTTGAATAATATAAGTATCCTTGCATTTGAAGGCCTGCTTGTGGATTTCGTTGGTGAAAACGCGCCGACAATTGTTGTTCGTGGGCTCAGAAGTTCGTCGGATTTTGAGTTTGAAGTTAACCTTTATGGAATGAACAAGCTTATAGACAGCGGTTTTGAGACTATTTTTTTGCCTTCGTCGCCAGCACACAGCTGTATCAGCTCCTCTTTGGTTAAAGAAGTAGGTCGTTATGGGGGAGATATCAGTAAAATGGTGCCTGAAGGTATACTTGACGATATAAGGAATAGACTATTGAATAATTAACTTCATTTTTTGTTTGGGGTGTTTTTATTTGGACGTATTTGATATGTTGGACGCCTTACAAGAGCATATAGAAACCAGTTCCTCCATGCCTTTGACGGGCAAGGTAATGATCAACGAAGAAACGGTACTAGGTTTGATCGATAAGGTTCGGGAAGCCTTGCCAGATGAACTTATGCGCGCGAGGAATTTCGTTAGGGACAGGCAAAAGTTAACTGATGAAGTAAAAGCCAGATGCGATGCAATGTATGAGGAAACAAGGAAGAGAGCCGATATGCTCATTGACAAGGAGAGCATAACGCAGGAAGCTTATTCACGGGCAAATGAGATAGTTAGAAATGCACAATTAAAAGCACAGGAATTGCGCAGTGGAGCAAATGTATACGTTGATGATGTACTAGCACAGCTGGAAAAAAGCTTGGACGAATGGGCCGATACTATGCGCAAGAACAGGCTCGAATTGCAGCAGGATCTCAAAAACTACAGTAAATCGGAATAACCGTTTCCAGCAGCCGCTTTTTTTAAGGCGGCTTTCTTGTTTGCCAATATACCAGCAAGAACGAGGAGCAGTATCATTATAATACCCGGTATGACCGTAATCAAAGATAGTTTTGCAGCCATTTCGAATTCGTTGGCAGCAAAGACGTGAATTGGCGGTTTAAGCAGGATTGAAAGCGGTACAAATATGATGAGCGAGCACAAAGAGTGCATCGCTTTACCAATAAGATACCTTTTTACGGATAAGCCGGAACCTGCAATATATGATATTGCCTGCGCATGAATTGACAATCCACTCCAGGACACCATCATAGTGCATATACAAGCTTTCATCTCAAGACTGATGTTTGTATTAGCGGTTAAGGAACAACCGTTGGTAATTTCAATTATCCCTGCAATAAAGGCTTTGGCTGAATCTGCAGGCAAACCAAGAAGCTTGAGAAGCGGACTAAACAGCATACCTATGGCCCCCAAAAGGCCTGACACGTCCATCAACCCTATAATGCATGAAAACAGGAC
The DNA here is from genome assembly GCA_031550915.1 of Eubacteriales bacterium. Lineage (GTDB taxonomy): Bacteria > Bacillota > Clostridia > Christensenellales > MGBC116941 > JAVBOF01. Next base: position 8,748 of record JAVBOF010000063.1, read on the forward strand.
GATATATCCTCCGACTATCCATAGTGAGTGTACCCCGTCTTTCATTGCGTTCCCTAGCAGGTTTCCGGCGGGTAGGCGGTTTGACTCTAATTGATCAACGGAAACGATGCGGTCTTTTGGTAAAAACAAACGTTCGATCTGGCCTGCCATTATTGCGCCGCCATAATGTGAAAGCATGATCATAATAGCGGTCTGTGGGCTTTTTAAAAGGCCTGCAGCGATCGTTCCAACAATAAACAAAGGACCTGTTGCCGAACAGTAAACGATCGTTCTCTCCGCACCTTGTTTAGATAATATCCCGTCGTCAACCATTTTACAGACTATCCTGACTCCCTGAGGATAACCTGATATCCAGCCGAGTATGAATGCATATGCAGATGCGCCGGGACAGCCAAAAAGGATCCGCATACAGGGTTCGATTTTTTTGCCAAGGGATTCGACGATTCCTGTTTTGAGCATAATTGAAGATACTACAAAAAATGGAAGGAGGGAAGGGAAAACGACAAACAAAAATAATTCCACACCGGATTTAGCGGAATTAAGGGATTGCTCGGGATATATGAATATTAGTATAATTAATAATACGCAAGCAAATGTGAGCAGAAGGCGATTTTTATTTTTCACACATAAAACCTCGTTTGCTTTTGATACATATATATTTGGATGGTGAGTTAAAATATGAAAGATAGTATAAAAGTTGGTTTGGCACTGGGCGCTGGTTCTGCACGTGGTTTGGCCCATATCGGGGTTTTGCAGGTACTTGAGGAGCATGATATTCCAATAGATATGATAGCCGGTTCGTCGATGGGTGCTGTTATCGGATCGCTATACGCATGTGGTACTGATTTGTCGCTATGCGCGAAATTTGCCAACGAGATAAATGAAAAAACATATATGGATGTTGTAGTACCCAGAAAAGGCTTTTTGAGGGGCGAAAAATTTCATGCGCTTATCAAACTGTTTACAAAGAACTATGACTTTAAGGATGTTGATATGCCATTGGCGGTTGTTGCAACCGATATACAGGCAGGAAGATCAAAGACCTTTCGGGAAGGAAAGATCCATGAAGCTGTTCGTGCAAGTATAGCGATACCTGCGATATTCGAACCATATGAAATCGAAGGAGTCACTTATGTTGACGCCGGCGTTTTAGAAAGGGTGCCGGTAAAAGCTGCCCGGGATATGGGTGCAGACATAGTTATTTCCGTAGATGTCGGATACCGTGGCGGCGGCTTTAAGCAAGCGCCTAGAAATATCTTGGATATCATATGGATGACGACGGCCATAATGGAATGGGAAAATGTTTCCCGCAGGGTCAGGGATTCAGATTTTGAATTAACTCCGGAGGTCCGGCATATAAATCCGAATTCTTTTTCGCAAACCATGGAATGTATTGACATTGGAAGAAAATGCGCTGAAGAAAGTATAGAAGAAATCAAAAAGCTGCTGATAGAGAAGGGAGTTGATCTCTGCATTAAAAAGAATGCTTAATTTCAAACCGTTCGTATGTCGCTGTATCAGACGAGTTTTTATCGACTGTCTCAAAGGAATCATAATTAGCTTCCCTTTATTACAATTTCCTCGGTAAAATCCCTCTGGGAAGCTTTTTGTTGAACCAGAGAATATATATCGGTAGAAAGGATATCCATCAAAAACATCTTCCTAAGCGGACCTTCCAATCTCTTCTCGAAATTCGAAGCCTTGGAAATGATTTCTATTGTTGCGTTTTGTTTGATAGCACCAAACAGATCATCGGCACATCGATCCATACCGAGAATGCGCGCATAGCTTGGCCTGGATTGTGCATCAAGCTCCTCGACAAAATCGGTCTGCAAACCCAGCAATGAATATATGCATATACGCTGGAGCCTTGTCATCGTAAAACGCTTGCTTTTGATGCTGGATAAAAATGTTTGTAACGACGAATATTTGCCTGAATATTTTTTTAGCCTGTTTTCCAAACCTTCAGTCACATCGTGCAGGCAGTAGATATCGTCGATGGACCGTTTTCTAAAATCATATATGACCAATTGTGAAAACATTTCTGTGAGTACGATATTATTGCCTACATCTTTGAAAACGTAGGGTGGCATAAAGTTAGTCAATTCGGATATTTGGCCTTTATCCAATGCGGTCCGTATGGCTTTTGCGCTTGCAAACTCCCCATCCGGAATGGAGATCGCACTGTGAAGTGACCCTTTCCGCTCTATAAAAACCGGCTTCATCTTGCTTGAGGTTTTCTTTAACGCCCTGAGGTATTCAATGGCAAGGATACAATTAGATGAATTAAGAGTCTGCCTAATTAGTTCTTTATCAATGTCCGACATAAAATGCATCATGGCTTCTTCTCTGGCGGAGGGGAAAGAAAGGCCTTTGTTGAGATTTTCTTTCAATATATATTTGTAATATTCGGGTTGATCATTCAAAACATCCGCAAAACTGTATAGCAGATCAATATTCGTCTGCTCTATACCAAAGCTTAGATAATCACATATACCGAGCCCTTCCAATGTATTTACAGCACCGTGAGCAAAGCGCTCGGCACTCTGAACTGCGTATACGGCGGGCAATTCCAAAACCAGACTAGCTCCAGCCTCTAATGCCCATCTGGTGCGAGTCCATTTATCGGCTATAGACGGTTCTCCTCGCTGGGTAAAATTGCCGCTCATAACACATACAATATGATCGCATCCAGTTTGCTCCTTAGTTTGCTCGATATGGTATAAATGTCCATTATGCAAAGGATTGTATTCACAAATTATTCCGGCTACTCGCATAGTATCCTCCTATTATTTACTATAAACAAAATTTTTTTATAAAACAATAGATTATGAATCAAAAAAAGTGTAGAATAATTATCGAAGATCAAAAAATGATAATTAATGATATATTATGAAACAATGACGGGAGGAAAACAATGTCTATAATGGATGGCTTGAGGGCTCGGGCAATGCAGAATACAAAGCGCATAGTTTTGCCCGAAGGGAACGAAAAAAGAAATGTTATGGCGGCGATCAAAATCTTTGAACTTGGGTATGCGATACCCGTTTTGATTGGGAAAAGAAGCGTTGCCGAAGAACTTGCAGAAGGCGGAGACTTAAGCAAACTGGAAGTTATCGATCCGGAAACATCTTCAAACTTTGAGACATACTGCAACATGCTTTATGAAATGCGTAAGGCCAAGGGCATGACCATCGAGCAGGCAAAGGATACCATGAAGGACCCGCTGTACTATGGCGCGATGATGCTGAAAAACGGAGAAGTTGACGGTATGGTAGCAGGCGCAATAAACGCAACAGGCGACGTCTTGCGTCCGGCTTTTCATCTTATAAAAACGGCACCTGGAATATCTATCGTTTCAAGCTCCTTTATAATGGAAATGCCCGATACAGGCGCGTATGCAAAACAGGTGATGCTGTTTGCGGATTGCGCTATAAATATTAATCCGAACGCGGATGAGTTGGCAGCCATCGCTCTAGCAACGGCTGATACCGCAAAGGCCTTTGGTGTTGATCCCAGGGTTGCTATGCTTTCCTTCTCTACTAAGGGCAGCGCAAAACATGAATTTGTAGATAAAGTCGTTGAAGCTACAAAGAAAGTAAAGGAATCGGCGCCAGATCTTATGGTTGACGGCGAATTACAGGCGGATGCCGCAATAGTTGAATCTGTCGGCAAATTGAAGAGCCCGGACAGCCAGATGGCCGGAAAAGCTAACGTTTTGGTTTTCCCCGATCTGCAGGCCGGAAACATTGGATACAAGCTTGTTCAGAGAATCGGCGGTGCATCTGCAATAGGGCCGATATGTCAGGGTATGGCAAAACCGGTAAACGATCTTTCAAGGGGATGTTCGGTGGATGATATAGTTGATGTTGTTACTATAACGGCAATTCAAGCGGAAAATAATAATTAGAGTGGGGTTAGTTAAAATGAAGATTCTAGTAGTTAATGCGGGCAGTTCATCACTGAAGTATCAGCTAATTGATATGGAAAACGCAAAAGTTCTTGGAAAAGGCCTTTGCGAACGCATTGGAAATTCCGGAGAGTCGCAATTAAAGCATAAAGCCGGAGATAAAGAAGTTATTATAAAGCATCCTATGCCGGATCATAAAGAGGCAATAAAATGTGTTATGGATGCCCTTACAAGTAAAGAACATGGCGTGATCGCCGATATGAGCGAGATCGGCGCTGCAGGTCACAGAGTAGTTCATGGCGGCGAGCGTTTTAGTGGATCTGTGCTTATTGATAATGAGGTAATGGCTGCATTGAATGAGTGCTGTGAGCTTGCTCCCTTACATAATCCGGCTAATCTTATGGGAATTACTGCATGCCAGGAAGTTATGCCGGGAGTACCGATGGTTGGCGTATTTGATACTGCTTTCCATCAAACAATGCCTCCCAAAGCTTATTTATACGCTCTTCCGTATGAAGCATATACCAAGACAAAGATACGTCGGTATGGTTTCCACGGAACTTCCCATCTGTATGTTTCCAAGCGTGCGGCAAAAATGCTGGGCAAAGATTATGATAAATGTAAGATCATTACTTGCCACTTGGGTAACGGTTCAAGTGTAGCTGCAATCTGTAACGGCAAATCAGTAGATACGTCGATGGGCTTCACCCCTTTAGAAGGACTTCCTATGGGTACGCGGTCAGGAGACGTTGATCCTGCAATCCTGCTCTACATAATGGAAAAAGAAGACCTCAATTCTGCAAAGATGGCCAACTATTTAAATAAGGAATCCGGGATGCTTGGAATATCTGGTGTCAGCAGTGATTTCCGGGATCTGTGGTCTGCACATCTGAACGGAAATGAAAGGGCCACCGCAGCACTGGAAGTATTTGCATATAGGGTAAAGAAATATATCGGCGCTTATGCTGCAGCAATGAACGGTGTAGACGCCATAGTATTCACAGCAGGAATCGGAGAAAACGATCCGAACGTGCGCGAATGGATTATAAAGGACATGGATTATCTTGGTGTGGACTTTGATGCAGATAAAAATGAAGGGTTAAGAGGGGTAGAAACTGAAATCAACAAGCCCGGCTCTAAAGTAAAAGTATTTATAATACCGACGGATGAAGAGATGGTCATTGCTGAAGAAACAAAAGCCCTTGTATAATATAGTTTCATTAAGCAAGCCGTATTGACAAAAGCAAGACAGAGCAATATAATGTAGTTTGGTTGCTCTGTTTGCTTTATTGAGGAGGGAAGAATTATGGCTGTTCCAAAGAAAAGGACATCAAAGGCAAGAAAGCGTTCCAGAAGAGCTAATTGGAAGCTTGATATGCCGGCATTGACGAAATGCCCGCATTGCCATCAAATAAAACTTGCGCACAGGATCTGCAAGGAATGTGGTTATTATGACGGCAGAAAGATCATAGACACTGCTGAGGAAAAGGCAAGAGCTAAAAAAGCCAAAGCTGAGGGGAGATAACCCCTGACGGCCGTGACTTTGAGGCATGCGAGGTATAATGAAAATAGCTATTGATGCAATGGGTGGGGATTTTGCCCCGCAAGCTCCCGTATTGGGAGCCATTGCCGCTCTAAAACGTTTTAATGATATTGAGTTGATTTTATTTGGAGATAAAAATGAAATCGATGCGGTTTTGAGTGAAAGTGATTATCCTGGCGACAAACTGAGTATCATCCATACGAGTGATGTTATTAGTATGGATGACACTCCAAGCGAAGCTGTTAAACGCAAGCCTGAATCATCTATGATGATGGGGTTGAATTATGTAGCGGAGGGAAATGCGGAGGCACTGATCTCCGCGGGCAATACAGGCGCCCTGCTGATGGGTGCAGTTTTAAAAGTAAAAAGAATAGGCGGCATACAGAGACCGGCGCTTGCACCAATTTTGCCAAGTATAAAGGGTAATGTGCTAATGTTGGACGTTGGAGCAAACGCAGAATGCAAACCGAGTTATCTTCTTCAGTTTGGTATAATGGGATCGGTATATATGAAGAAGATTATGGGCATCAAAAATCCAAAAATCGGTTTACTGAGCAACGGCACAGAGAACACAAAAGGCAACGAACTTACAAAAGAAGCGAACAAGCTGTTTGCAGAATCCAGTTTGAACTTCCATGGTAATATAGAGGGAAGGGATATTCTCAGAGGTTTCTGTGATGTTGTAGTATGTGATGGTTTTACTGGAAATATTGCATTAAAAACAATTGAAGGAACAGCGGAATCCTTGTTTATACTTCTGAAAGAGCAATTTAGCAAATCGGTGAAGCGTAAAATCGGCGCCGCTATGCTTAGAAGGGCTTTTAGAAGCATAAAAAGCAAGATGGATTATAAAGAAGTTGGCGGTTCCCTGCTTCTGGGAGTAAAAGGCGGCGTGATAAAAGCACACGGCAGCTCCGATGAAAAAGCAATATTCAACGCCATTCGGCAGGCGAAAACTTTTGTAGATGGAAATATCACGGAAATAATTGCCGAAGAACTCATAAAATATAATTTTAAGGATTAAACCTTTGCAATCATTCATAAAATAAGTATTATATAGGAGGCATATCATGGTTTTTGATAAAGTGAAAAAAATAATTGCCGGTCAGCTCAGTGTTGATGAGGAAAAAATCAACGTGGAAACTAATCTTATAGAAGACCTTAAGGCAGATTCCCTTGATGTTGTAGAGCTTATAATGGATCTGGAGCAGGAATTCAATATCGAAATACCGGATGAAGATCTGCCGAAAATCACCACGGTAAAAGACATAATTGCATATATTGAAAAGCTGCAATAACAGCTATTTATCTTTGACCTAAAATAAGCTCCGTTATCGCTACGGAGCTTTTGAAATTAGGAGGTATTTTTGCAGGACGACTATTTAGGACTACTTGATGAATTGCAAAACAGGATTGGATATAGGTTTAAAGACAGCTCTTTACTTAAAATATCGTTGACGCATAAGTCTTCGTTAAATGAACCGGATAAAGGTGAAGAGAGCAACGAAAGAATGGAGTTTCTCGGTGACGCAGTAATTGAACTGTGCGTCAGCCACTATCTATACAAAGAATACCCAAACATGGCTGAGGGTAAGCTTGCAAAAGCTCGTGCTGCAACGGTTTGTGAACCGTCGCTTGCAGAAAGCGCTATAGAGCTTGAACTGGGAGATTGCATTGTTTTAGGAAAAGGCGAAGAAGTATCCGGAGGAAGAGAAAAACTCTCTATTCTTTCTGATTCATTTGAGGCTATTATTGGAGCTATCTATTTGGATGGGGGATTCGACGCGGCACAAGAAGTGATACTGGATAGACTTCAAAAGACTTTGAAGATGGCAGTAAAAGGGAAAGTTTATCGAGACTATAAGACTGAGCTTCAAGAAATACTCCAAAAAAAAAGGAACGGTCATATAAAATACTCAATGACTTCCGAACAAGGCCCTGCGCATAACAAGTTGTTTGAAATGTGTGTTGTTTTTGGCGAAAAGGTTTTGGGGAAGGGATCTGGCCGATCAAAAAAGGAAGCGGAGCAGAATGCCGCTAAACAAGCGATTGATTCGATAAATAAAAAAAAGGAGTAAAATTTTTATCGATCATGCATTCTCATAAAAAAAAGTTAGAATAAATAAATATAGTATAGTTTACATCTCACAGTTATGGTATAATAAATCAATAATAATACATTTTTTGCCTAGCTCATTATACGCGATACATATATAGTATTAATACAGGGGGAGCACAAATGGAAGCATTAAAGGTATCGACAAAATCCCAACCAAAATCGGTTGCCGGTGCTTTGGCTGCAATTTTGAAGGATAATAATGTGGCGGAAATACAAGCGGTTGGGGCAGGCGCAGTAAATCAGGCAATAAAGGCAGTAGCAATAACCAGAGGCTATCTGGCTCCAAAGGGAATAGATATTGTAATTGTCCCGGCTTTCTCCGAAATTGAGATTGCCGGCGAATTAAGAACAGCAATCAAGCTCTTTGTAGAGACTCGTTAATTTGATATCGGTAAAAACCTGCATGATGCGGGTTTTTATTATGTATAGGTAAAGTATGAAATTTTTTGAGGATGGTGTTTTTGATGAGGCTTAAGAGCCTTGAAATGCAGGGTTTTAAGTCATTTGTCGAAAGGATATCGATAAATTTTGATAATGGTATTACCGCCATCATTGGACCCAACGGAAGTGGGAAAAGTAATGTTGCGGATGCAGTTCGCTGGGTTTTGGGGGAGCAGAGCGCCAAAAACCTTCGCGGCGGTAAGATGGAAGACATTATCTTTAGCGGTACTGAAAAGAGAAAATCACTTAACTATTGTGAAGTTGCTTTAACGATGGACAATTCTGATAACGAACTGCCGACTGATTTTTCTGAAGTTACAATAACTAGAAGGGTTTATCGTTCAGGCGAAAGCGAATATTTTATTAATAAGACCGCGTGCAGGTTAAAGGATATATTGGATCTTTTTCGCGATACGGGCGTTGGAAAAGAAGGGTATAGTATAATTGGACAGGGGCAGATCGAAAATATTCTCAGTAGCCGTTCGGAGGATCGCCGGCTGGTTTTTGAAGAAGCTGCAGGAATTGCCAAATACCGTTCTAGAAAAGTCGAAGCTGAAAGAAAGCTTGCCAATACGCAAAATAATATGCAGCGGATAGAAGATATTCTTGGAGAGCTTTCCGGACAATTGGAACCATTGGCGGAACAGAGTAGGGTAGCAAAGCGTTTTATGGAGTTACACGATAGACTGAAAGACCTGGAAGTAAATGTATTCCTGTTTCAATATGACAGGAACCTCGAAAAAATAAAGAACACCAAAGATACACTTGATGATCTTGAAGCGGAAATCTTAAGGTTGAATAGTGGCGAGGAGCAATTCAGGGTAAAAAAGGAAGATGACCTTAAAAAGCAAAAATCTATAGATGAACGCATAGCAAAAGCTCAAAATGAAGTGACCACTGCAGTTAAAGAGATGGAAAAGCGAGAAGGGCAAAACAACCTTGTCAGAGAGCGTATGGAAAACCATGATAGGGAAGCAAAGCGACTTGGGGAAGAGTTGGAAGCAGACAATAGTACCTTTGCCATTATAAATGAAAGTATAATAAACATTAAAAATAGTATAAGCGAAAAGACCGAGCTTAGCCTGATATCCAACAGAGATTTGGAAATATTGCGAATAAAGCAGAGCGAGCAGGAAGAAAAGCTGGATACAAAAGAAAAGGATTTGGAAGCACTTAAAAACAATTTGATTGAAAATATGAATCGTTTGGCGGATTCTAAAAATAAAACGACTCGTTTCGCTACGATCAAAGTAGGTATAACTCAAAGGCTCGAATCACTCGAAGAAGAGCTGGCTAAGGCAAATGTTGAGGAACAAAAGTTGATCATTGAGACAAACGAGCAGATAAACAATATGGAGGAACGACAAAGGGAAAAAGCGCAATGCGAATCAGATATGAAAGCCTCAACGTACGAGATTGAAGAATTAAGAAGCAAGATTCGCAACGATGAAGAAGAGATTCGAACCAACGAGGCATCGTTAAGCTCTATGGAGCAGCGCTTGAAGATGCTGGAATCTATGCAGCGGGATTATGAGGGATATAACGTCAGCGTAAGGGCATTATTAAGAGCTAACGAAGAAGGACAAGCCAAGGGCAGAATAGAAGGCGTGGTAGCGGAATTACTTGATGTTCCTCAAGAATATGAAAAAGCTATTGAAGTAGCACTCGGTGCATCAATGCAGAATATCGTAACAAAGGATGAGCAGGATGCAAAGCGTTTAATCGAATATCTGCGAAGCAATAATTTGGGCAGAGCAACTTTTCTGCCGATAAGCAATATGCAGAGCAGGGGCTTGAATGATAGAGAAAGCGCTTCACTTAAGCGGAATAACTATATCGGTATAGCCGCCGAGCTCGTACGGTTTGAGAAAAAATACGAGACTGTGTTCAACCGGCTATTAGGCAGGCATGTTTTAGTTAGGGATATGGACGACGCTATAGCTTTGATGAAGGATAATGGGTTCGCCTTTACGACCGTGACCCTAGAGGGAGATATAATTCATCCAGGCGGTTCGATGTCAGGTGGCAGTTTGCAATCAAAAGTTACGAGCATTTTGGGAAGGGAAAGGGTCATCAAAGAAACTAAACTTAGGATCGACGAGATAGGCGAAAACATCGATAATCTTGAGCAAGACATGCGCTCAAAACGCGAGCACATACAAACATTGAGAAACATGCAAATGCAGAAGGAAGAGAACTATAACAGCCTAAGGGTTTCGCTTGGAAAAGAAGAAGAGAAACTTGATACACTTAAAAAGTATATGCTAGATAATGAAATGCTTTTGGAAAAGCTGGAAAACGAAA
>JAVBOF010000026.1:0-6207 GCA_031550915.1 Eubacteriales bacterium
TCTCCATAATTACGAAAAGACATCCCGTCTTCCGTTTCTTCCAGATACATTCCATCAATCTTGTCTGCGCCTTCAAGGGCTAGAACGTATGAGCGGTGCTGATACATTTTTAAGAAGTAGAAGCCATGCAGGTCTATAAAAGGGAAATGGCTGGCTATAATAATTTTTTCCGCTGTGATATTACCCTCGCTTGTAAAAGCGGTATGCCCTTTGACCTTATCTACCCTCGTATTTTCAAAGATTATCAGATCTTTTGAAATGGAAGCGATAAATTTTAGTGGATGAAATTGCGCCTGATGCTGGAAACTGACCGCTCCGGCTATCTTGAAAGGCAATGGAATGTTCACAGCAAAATCTGCGCTGTAACCCAGCTTTAAAACAGCATTTATTTCACTCTCGATTACCCGCTTGTTTTTTAGTGAATATACAAACGCGGGTTTTTCTTCAAAACCGCAATCTATGCCGCCGCATAGTTCGCGGAATTTTTCGAGCGCGAGTAGGTTCGCGTTTAAATACTGCCCTGCTTTTTCGAGCGAAGCTTTCTTGATAAGATCATCATAAATAAGCCCGTGCTGGCATGTGATTTTTGCAGTAGTGTTTTTCGTAATACCCATTCCTATTCTCTCAGCTTCAGCGATAATGCAGTCTATGCCGGCCTGTTTCAGGAAGTAAGCGCATAGGATGCCCGCCATACCAGCACCGATGATCAATACGCCGGTTTTTTTGTTTCCGTCGATGGGCGGCCTTGCTTCAATTTGATTGGATTCTGTCCACAATGAATTCATTCAATAGTCACCTTCGTTTTGTTATATGTCTATAATTCCACAAACGAAGGAAGTGTATGCCCGTATTGCGAGGAAGCACTTTTATAACTTCGATGAGTTGATTGCAACGGCGTAGTTTTGTCAGGAAAGTATTATAATATCCTAACATTATAGCCTTATTATCAGGCTGAACAAATGCCGGTCAAGCTTTCAGCCGCAAAAGGACGCTCGGCTTTCATATGATATGAATGAAGGTCACGGAAATCGTAATGCATATACAAAGCGCACACCACGAGTTATGCTTGATGTGCGCTAAGGGAGCGAGCTTCGATAGTTCTCTTAAAATATTTACTTGACCGTCAGTTTTACTTCCTTTAATAATGTCGCAAAGTTGCCCTTATTCTGGGCGTACAGTTTAATATAATATGTCCCCCTGTTTTTGAGCAGTCCAGTGCCGGTCTTGATCGGTGCAAACATTTTCTGGTTAAGCGTATACGTAGATTGCGTGTCCATATCCGCAAAATTATATTGCCTTTCAACATATCTCATATCAGCGCCGGAAATATTGATAAACACCCTTTTAAGCGTACCCCCGTTTGGGAGTATCTTACCCGAAAAACGGACTGTTTTGCCAAGGCTTACAGTATTGGATGAAAGCTTAAAATCATTCGTTTTGGCCTTGGCTTTTGGCGCGGTACGCATCGTGAGTTTTACACTATCCGACCTATGCGGAAATATAGCGTTATCATAGCCCCGTATGAATTTTTCGCCCTCGGCATAGCACAAGCCATTATAAAAAGGGTGGATCGATAGCGAATAATAGTCGGGGAAATCCTTAGTCCAGAGCACTTCGCCGTTTCTATCCATCTTTACCAGCTGCGCGTGGTGATCTGCAAATTTTTCAATACGTCCACGCATTCTGCTGCATAAAAAACCGCCGTCCGGGTCGGGAATAAAGCCGCCGTATTCCTCCCAAAATTTCTTTATTTCATTTCCTCCCTGCGATAGCAAAAGGGCGTTAATCGATGGACTATCATCATCGCGATCATAGCTTGAAAGGTATGAAAGCGCTATCTCCCCTTTTGTTCCAAGGGTTACTGCTGGGGCATAAGAAAAATATTCGTCGCCAATCAACTTTTGCCATGTCCTGACGCCGGAAGCATTATATTTTGCAATAGAAATTTTTATGCGTCCATTCTCCGATGCGGAATGATACCGGTATGTAAGTATCACGCTGCCATCCTGCTGAGGATAGAGCGCCGATTCCCTTACGCCGCCTTCGCTATAAGAATTGAAAGATCTAACCCATTTAGTCTTCAAATTTGAATCGAAGCAATATAAATATGTCTTTGCATTGCCGGAGATATTGCGCGGCGTTCCCATAAGCGCCATGTACCCTCCGCCGGCCATTTCGACAAAATCTATCGGATCAAAATTTTTGATCGATGTTTTTTTTAGCCAAAGTCTTTTGCCTTTTTCATTATATTTGGCAATATAGTTGTTTGTTATAATATTGAACCCGTCATCCATTTTGGATGGATATACGTTCTCTTTTTCTATGCGTGTACTAAATAGTTTAGACATCTTCGTAATGTTTGTAAACGGGCTGTAACGTGTTACCAAAAGTTTATAATTCTGCTTTGACAGGTTTGAATATTCTAAAACGGTACCGTTCTGACGGAAGGCCTTATATGAATAATCCGCATTGGAATCCAAAGATTTTTCTCCATAGACCCATATTCTTGGCGCATCCTCTGCAATCGAAGTTGAGAAAGTGAATAGAGTAACGTAAATTAAAACAAATACAACTGCTTTGATTCTATTCATATCGGACATCCTCTCTTTAGAATTGAAAAGTCTCAAGAGTGAATTGCTATATGTATAATAATACCATATATTTTAGGGTATGTATATGCCGTGGATGATGCATGTATATAATCAGGCGGCAATTAAGTTTTTATTTTGCACAAAAATAAACAAAGCCCCTGTAGAAAAGTCACACCCGCCGACTCTCCCCAGGGACTATGTTTCAATGCCACTAATAATAGTGGAAGATACTATCTACGTATTAGATCTTACGGCAACGGATAAATAGGTTCTGCGTTCGTCTGGATTTCCGGGAACCCTTCCGTTGAGATAATGTTCTGTTTCACGGAATCTCCGTCCTTTACCCACTGCGTGCCAATGATAGGCATTCTGGCAAAGTTGTCGCCATCGAACTTAACATGGCCAACAATCGTATCGATATCTGTTGCTGCAATAGCTGCACGGATATCTTCCTTATTAAGGCTTGCTGCACGTGTAAGAGCATCAAAAGCGATTTCATAAGGTACTTCGTTGTAGCCAAGCGGGGGAACCCATTCCTTGCCGGATTCTTTTTCCCAAGCGTCACAGAGTTCTTTTGCTGATTCGTTCAGGAGAGAGCTCTTGAAGGGATGGTATGCGCTCCACCAGAGTTCCGATGTCAAACCGTTTGAAAGATCGGGGCCCATAGCCAATATGTCTGATTTGAACAGATATGCTTTAGGCTGGGAAACGATTTTCGGTTTGAAGCCCTGTGTTTTGCACTGTTTCCAGAAAGTCGCGAAATCCGGGGGTATATTTACGCCCATAACAACTTCTACGCCTTTTTCCTTAAACATGCTTATTATGGAAGTGAAATCCTTTGTTCCGGCAGTATATGTGCCAGGATCGATAACTTCGAATTTTGTTCCCTCGATGTTGGGCAGTTTGCTTGTAAGAAGCTCAAACCATGCTGTGCCGTCTGCATCATTAGGATGAAGTATGCCAACTTTGCCTTCTGTAAAGCCCATCTTTTTCCACATGTTTACGCAGGTCATGAGGCAATCTTCGAGCTTCCAGAATACATCGAAAGACCATTTGTAAGGTCCGCCGATCATCCACGGATCAAACGGGTTTGCCGAAGCTATGCAAGGTACTTCATACCTTTCAGCCAATGCGCAAACCGGATTAACGTTGTCCGGGGTCTGTGCGCAAAGTATCAAGTCAACCTTTTTCTCAAGGATCAACTTAGATGTTACTTCGCTTGCTTTTGTCGGGTCAGATTCTGTATCTACCATTTCCAAACGAACGGGCAGTTTTTTATTCAAAGACTTTATAAAAATTCCGCCGTCCTTATTCATGGCGTCAACTGCACGGTTATCTACCCAAGGCGAGCCCTGTGTAAAACCTGCAAGTCCGCCAGTATAGGAATTTACCATACCAATAACGATCTCTGTTCTGTCAGAAAAATCTTCGCCTGCAGCCGCTTTGTCGTCTGCGGGTGCTGCTGCGTCGCTTGCGGGTGCTGCTGCATCGCTTGCCGGCGCTGCTGCATCACTTGCGGGTGCTGGTGCTTCAGAAGCAGCGGGTGCTGCTGGTGTGCCGCAAGCACTGCATACAAGCAGAACCGCAACAATCAGCAGGGGAATAATTTTCGATACCTTCTTCATATTCACTTCTCCTCTTTTTTTTATCACAAACATGCTTACAGGGCTTTGCATTAAATGCATTAGCCTGTGTCATGTATGTTTCATTTTTCATTGGGTACTTGTTGAATCTCTAACGTAAATTGTCAATCTTGGTTATAATATACCTATGATTGTTATATGTCAATCAAATATTTATGCTATGTGTTATTTATAATATTTTTGATCGTTGCCTCTCTATGGTCGGCTTCTGCAGCCTCTTTCATCTCTGGCCACTATTTACATAATTTTAATATAACGCAACTTTATGACATTATAACCGTATGAGTATAGTTATTACATGTCTAAATACGAAATGCTTTTGTCAAATTACGAAACAATAAGGTGAGCCTTGTGTCTTTTGAGCACTTTATGATGATATTATGTAATAGAATGATCGTTGTTAACTAATTTTGGTATATTTTCGCAATATAATGATTATCGTTTCATAAAAAACATAACAGCCCACCGGTAAAAGACTCCGATGGGCTGTTGACTTTAGTATAAACCTGTCATTTTGTCATCTGTTTAACAAAATCCTTGAACCTTCTGCGCACGGAAAACACTTCAACGCCCAGTTTATTATTAAATATACCCATTATACCTTTTGGCGCGACCATAATTATTATTATCGCTATTATTCCCAGCAATACAAGGCTGAAGCCAGGGAAAGAATACAGTATCTGGCGCAAAAGCACGAATATGACGGCGCCGATTATCGGCCCTTCTATCGTGCCAATGCCGCCTATTATGACTATAAATACCATAGATACCGTCCAATCTATACCAAAGGCCGCAACGGGCTGTATAAACGCAAGGTTGAGATAAAGCGCCGCGCCGGCTATTCCCGTTACAAAAGCGGATATCAAAAAGCATTTCAGTTTTGTTTTGTATAGCTCTATACCGCGAACTTCCGCCGCAGATTCGTTGTCCCTCATCGCCATAAGCGCCAGGCCGAGCTTAGAGCGTAATATCGCGTAGACCACTATAAGCGTGCCGATGCCAACTGCAAAGGCGACATAGAATATCACGGTCGAAGACATCGTATAGGTCGCGGATATATTGTAACCCTGCGCATAGTTGACATATGCCCAGGTGGAGAAAAATACCGCGAGGCATTCCGAAACTATCCATGTGCCGATCGTAAAATATACGCCCTTCATCTTGAATATAGGCAGGGATATTACCAGCGCAAACAGTACGGATACCACGCCAGCCACCAGGAACGCAAGCGGTATCGGCAGATGGTATACCTGGGAGATCATAGCCAGGGCATATCCACCCAAGCCAATAAAGCTTTGCTGCCCGAGCGAAACTAGCCCCGCGTAACCGCCCAAAAGGTTCCACATTTGCCCCAGTGCCATATATAGAAGTATGAGGATCATAACGTTTATGAGATATTCTCCTCCCCAAACCGGTACCGTCACCAACAAGGCCAGAATTATTATCAAAACAATTTTTTTAATTATGCCTGCAGTACTGTTTTTGGGGGATATCAGGTTATCCATCATTTATTTATACACTCCTTTACCAAAAAGAATCTTACTTACGCGCGGCTTTGGACAAAAGACCCTGCGGGCGTATCGCTAAAATTATCAACAATACTATATACCCGGTCAAAAGCTGATAGGGCGAACCAAAGATATTCGCGCCCAAAAGCTGTGCAAGGCCAAGGATCACACCGCCCAAAAGCGTTCCTACAAGGCTGCCCATGCCGCCGATAACAACAACGCCAAACGCTATGATCAGGTATTGCGTACCTGTTGTAGGATAAAATACGAAAGTTTCGCCGACCAGGACACCCGCTATACATGTTGTTATCATAGTCAGGCACATTGCGTAGGCGTACATTCTTTTTGTGTTGACCCCCATTAATTCCGCCGCCATAATATCGCTTGATGAAGCGCGGATCGCCCTTCCAAACGATGTTTTATTCATTAGCAGGGAAAGCGCGATGATAACCACGACCGCTACCA
>JAVBOF010000056.1:0-5713 GCA_031550915.1 Eubacteriales bacterium
CCATATAACAAATCGTTGCAATTTATCAAGTAATAGGCCTTAATAAAAACAGAGTTGATTTGTTATATAGCCTGAAGCAGGCGATTGGGAGTGTTTTTTATGAAAATGAGCGAAATTTCTTTATTAAATAAGGATGGAAGATCAAACTTTTTTGAAAAGTTTGGTACGATCTTGATCCTGATAGGCATGGCGCTGATACTGTTTTTTTTGAAAGAAGATTTTATGTCCTATAAAAACATCACGAATATCATCCGTCAGCAAACGCCAATAATGATAATGGCAATAGGTGTGACCCTGACCATTATTTCAGGAGGTATAGACGTTTCGGGTGGAGCGGTTATAGCTTTTTGTTCCGTCGTAGTAGCAACTATGGCCCATCCAGCAGGCCACGTTTCGGGCATAGGCCCGTTCCCTCTGATTGTGCCTATTTTAGCCGGTATTATTGTTGGTGCAGTATGCGGTTTTTTGAACGGGCTCTCTATTTCGTACGGAAATGTGCCGCCGTTTATCGCAACACTGGGCATGATGTCGGTGGCAAGAGGCGGTGCCCTTATCATTTCCAATGGCAAGCCGATCAACGGGTTTACTGAGCCTTTCAACTATATTGGCGGTGGTGAGTTGTTTGGAGTTTTGCCATTCCCGATCGTAATTTTAATCGTAATCTTCATCGTTGCCATGCTACTGCTGCATAAAACTAAGTTTGGTGTCTATGTGTTTGCGATAGGCAGCAACGAGGTTGCCGCGGTAGTTTCGGGCATAAAGGTAAAGCGGATAAAAACCATGGTGTATACGTTTGCGGGAATATTTACAGGCTGTGCTGCCGTGGTTCTAACCTCAAGGATATTGGCAGGGCAACCCGCAGTAGGCAACGGTTATGAAATGGACGCCATAACCGGTGCGGTTATCGGCGGTGCCAGCTTTTCAGGCGGTATCGGAACCATCTTTGGAACGATAATCGGCGCGCTTATAATGGGCGTTTTAACTAACGGTATGACCATGCTTCAAATAACCCCTGCCGTTCAGATGATCGTTAAGGGAGCGGTAATTGTGGGCGCTGTCCTGCTAGACGAACGTAAGCATAGACGTAATAGAAAATGACGCTGGAATGCGGAACCGCGTTCGGACTTTGCGCCAAGCCCGTATTTTGAAAAAGCCTCAAATCAATACTAGACAATAAACTTATATAAGGAGCTTGAGATGAAAGCGATAATTTTTAACGGACCAGCAAATTTTTCGATAGAGGAAAGGCCAAAGCCAACGTTAAAAGGCCCTGATGATGTTCTCATAAAGGTATTAGGCGTAGGCGTATGCGGCACAGATATTCATATATTAATGGATCCGCCGCTTCACCCCGCAAGGCCGGGAATAATATTCGGCCATGAGTTTTGCGGCCAGATAGAAGAGACGGGCGAGAATGTAACATGGCTTAAAAAGGGTGATAAAGTCATAGTTGACCCCCATTCGCCTTGCGGAACCTGCGAGCAATGCCGCAGCAATAGGCCGTTACTTTGCACAACGCTCTATACTCTTGAAGGCGAAATAAGTCCAGAATGGGCAGGCCACGGAAACACCCGCGGCATATTCCAAGACGGAGGGCTAACGACTTATGTAAATTTACCCGCAGCGACAGTATATAAAATTGATAACAAAACTCCGTTTGAAATCGCAACTCTTGCAGAGCCGATATCCTGCGTAGGATATTCTTTTGAAAAGCTTAACGTCCATCCTGGCGATACAGTATGCATACTTGGCGCTGGGCCTATTGGACTGTTATTTGTCTGTTTTGCCAAAGCATCTGGTGCAAGCAAAATAATAGTTTCTGAACCATCGCAATATAGACGGGATAAAGCCGTTAAATGCGGTGCGACATGTGTTGTAGATCCAACGAAAGAAGACCTCCGTAAGGTAGTGTTTGAAGAAACCAATGATCTTGGAGTGGATCATTGCATAGAAGCCGTTGGCGATATGCTTATGACGGCTATAGATATGGCGCGTGGCAATGGCAAAGTATTGATGTTTGGTCACGATGAAACCGCCGCCCCTCCGATAAAGCTTGGTGAGATCATTAAAAAGGAGATAGAAATCCACGGCGGATATCTTGGTAAGTATTACTTTGAAAAAACTGCGAGAATTATTGAAAGCGGGATTATGCCACTGCATGAAATAGCGACCCATAAATTTCCTCTTTCGCGTTACCAGGAGGCGCTTGATCTTTTGCACCGCCGGGAAGGCCTCAAGGTTATAATCTATCCTGAGGACGATGAGTAAAAATAAAGCCGGCGCATGGTTTGCCGCGGATTTATTATGCCGCAGAAGAAACTAAAAAGAAAGGGGCTCCCGAAAGTCATTCGCTTTACGGGGAATAGATGAAGCTATGCAAAAAATCAGAGTTGGGGTATTGGGTTCCGGCAGACAGGGCTCAATTCATGCAAAAAATCTTGCGTACAATATAGAGAGCGCTAAACTTGTTGCTGTAGCCGACCCTATCAAGGCAAACTGGGCTAATTCCAATATCGAGGGGATTGAATTTTACGAAGATTGTACCAGAGTATTGGAAGACCCTGATATTGACGCAGTGATAATTGCATCTTCTACGGATACACACGAAGAGATGATACTAAAGGCTTGCGCAAACAGGAAACATATCTTTTGCGAAAAACCGCTTGCGCTGACAATGGATGCAATAGATAATTGCTTGAAAGCGGTTAAGGAATCGGGCGTAAAATTTATGCTGGGATTTAACAGGCGGTTCGATCCATCGTTTGCGAAAATACGGGATATGGTCAGAGAAGGCAAGCTTGGCATACCTCAGGTGATATCTATTTTCAGCCGCGACCCTGCTCCTCCTCATTTCGATTACTTAAAGGTTAGCGGCGGGTTTTTCTTTGATACAACCGTACATGATTTCGATATGGCGCGCTACATTATGGGTGATGAGATGGTTGAGGTGTACGCAAGGGGTGACGCGCTTGTTTTTGATGATATACGTGGATTGAATGATTTAGATACAACGCTGGTTTCGGTAAAATTCAAAAGCGGGGCGTTCGGAAATATTTCGAACAGCCGTATTAACGCCTATGGATTTGAACAACGTGTTGAGGTGTTTGGTTCAAGTGGAGCATTAATTGGCAGAAACAAGCAAGAAACGCAAGTTGAATACAGGGATATAAACGGTGTCCACACAGATAAATATCTGCATTTCTTTACCGAGCGATACCCCGAAGCATTTATGTATGAGCTGAAACATTTCATCGAAGCGATCCGCGATGGTAAGGATGTGCCGGTAACGGGCAGGGACGCTAAAATTGCGGTACTTTTATCCATGGCGGCACGCGAATCGTTGCAGAAAAATTTGCCGGTCAAACTGGATTATTCCGAGTATGAATTTTTTGATTGATATGGGATAAATGGATTCCGGCAGCTTTTAATAATAATTACTGCCATATCGTTGTAGGCGCTCGTTGTCTTAGCGCTTCAGCTTATCGAGATTTTGCCAGGCGGCGACCTTATCCTCTTCTTTCTTTAGGTTGCCGCCTTTTATTCTAATGTAGCTGTGTATTTACATCGCTCTATTACAGCCTTATTCATCAATGCGGGAGGTTTCAAATGAATGCCGATATTATGTTTGCGGCTATACGATATTTTAGCGGGGATCATAAACGCATTGAACACCGTTTAAATGTATATGGCTATACCCAGTTACTAATAGCCAGAAAACCTATGCCAAAAGAAGTCGAAGAGACTTTGGGCATAGCCGCCATATTACATGATATCGGCATTAAAGAAGCTGAAGAAAAATATAATTACAGCGATGCAAAATTACAGCAAGAACTTGGGCCCGTAATTGCCGAAAAGCTTATGTCGGAATGTAGCGTTGATCAAAAAATAGCTCTCAGAGTACAGGAAATTATCGCGAACCACCATAATTATGGCGCGCTGCAAGGATTGGATTTCGCAATACTTGTAGAGGCGGATTTTATTGTAAACGCCTCTGAAAGCCGGATGAAAAAAGAAGCCATAGAAGCTTTTATAAAGAAATATTTTGTTACGGATACAGGAAAAAGCCTTGTTATGCAAATATTTGGGATATGAATCCTTAGTTTTGCCGTTCTTGCTTAGGGAGAAGCTCGTTATATTCCCTTGCGTTTATCCCGTATAAGACAAAGTTATATGCGATATTAATGGCCACACATCGGCATAGTCATTTCCAGGGATAATACTAAGCAAATAATAGGATGCTAAGTGAATACAGTAGGTGGTTTAGCGGCAATAGAGCCCAAAATGCTGCGAAGCTGATTTTGCAAGAAGATACTTCATAAAAAACTACGGACAGACAACAAGCCTGCCCGTAGTCATACGCTCCCGCCGCGAGCGTGGATGCGAGATTCGAAAATCGCATTATTTCTTGTATCCGCATTTTGGACATACGCCACTATCGTTTAATGCAATTCCACATAGCGGGCAACGGGCTCTTTCTTTTTGCGGCACATATTCTTCTGTAGCGCCATTTACGCCGCTTGTAAAGGTAATTTTGACAATATTTAGTTTGTCCTTCAATAAATCGTAAACTATCTTTATCATACCTTCAACGGTCATCGTTTCCTTTGTGACGACCAAGCGGCATTCCGGATAAGCCGTCGCAAGTTCCGTCTTGAAAGCGGGGCCTTTTTGTTTATTGGTCGGAGCGCCGTCCTTGATGCCCTGCTCTGCATAAACGTTGAGAATGGCGGGAAGCAATGGGTCGTCTTCCCTTAAAACCAGCGCATGGTCAAAGTTTTGCAAAACATCCCAGGCGGTTTTTTTAATTTCGTTGCAAGGGAATACCATATTGACGCCCATGTTGACTGTATCTTCCACTTCAAGCGTCAGTATCCCCGTATGTCCGTGTAAATACTGGGCTTCGCCTTTGAATCCATAAAATCTGTGAGCGTATTGTAAATCTAGTGTCGTGAAACTTTTCATGGCTTTTCTCCTTAGATGATATTTACGGGTTGTTTTGTGCTCCCGTATCGCACATAGTTGAATTGGTTTGTTTGCCGTACCGGATCTCGTTGATGCTAATCACATCAGTTAAAAGTATGCTCTTTTCTTACTGGCGGCAGGAGCAAAAAAGCAATAAATCATATACTGCATTGCAGACAGGTTCCCATATTAATAATATCATAGCATGTAAGCTTATCCCTGTGAGTGTCCATAATGTTACTATCTAATCATATAAAGCCTATGCCAGCATCAAAGACTCTGCCGCAATAAGCTGTTTGCGCGATAATACTCGTAACATTGATGGCCATACAGAGTGGTTCCGCTCTGCATATCCGCTTTCCGAATCTCGCCGGTAACAGAATTAGATTTATATGTGCCGCCCCTCTGCTAATAACCGGACTATACTGCATTACCGTAACATAACCTTGTCAGCTGATAGCGATACCGATATCCTTAATAATATAATATACTAATAAGGATATCGTGTCAATAGAGATATGAAAGAATTATATTTGAATTAGATGATAAGGTTTTGCGATGTAAATAAAGTTATAATAGCATTTTGCGGTATCGTTATCCCAATTCTTTAAGTTTTGGCTCGTAGCCCATATATTTGTAATAGTAAGCCCTTTATAATACGGTTGAAGGGTATAATCTAATTTATAGCCGTAAATATGTAACATTTATATATAATTCGCTTTTTTGTACCCCGATGAATATTACCATATTT
>JAVBOF010000154.1:0-30467 GCA_031550915.1 Eubacteriales bacterium
GCCATAATTGGAGCCATCAAAGCCAATGCCGCGGCTGAGGGTTTTTTCCGTAAACCTCTCTGTCGGGATGGTCAGGTGGCGCCATCTTCCATACAGGTCTATCATTTTAAAATCGATCATCTGGATACTGTTTTCTTCGCAATAATCCTTCAATTCATCAATATTCTTAAACATATTTCCTCCAAACAATTTACTAATAAGTATTATACTGCTTTTATTTGATTTGAAAAACAACAAAATTAAAAATATTGGTCATGAATTAATATAAATAAAAGCCCTTCCATAGGAAATCCGGCTATAGAAAGGCTTTTTATTGATATCAAATGTATTTTATATTAGCAGTAGTTTTTATTCATGCATTTCTTCAGCATGCAGAATAAAAGCCACTCATTCAAGCCGCTGCAGGAATTATCAAACCCGTCGCAACGGCATGGCCTGCAGTTATTGGCTATGCAAACCGAGCATCTGCCGCATGTGCATGTTCTTGGTTGGCAGCAGGAACATCTGCCGCAAACGCATATGTTGCCGCGCGTGCTGCATCCGCACCCCTGAGACCGGCAAAAGCTGCATCTTCCGCATCCCCCACACTCTCCGCATTCAGGAAAGCATTGATTATACTGTATATTTCGGCAATTGTTATAACAATCCATAAGTACCCCCATATCTGCCCGGATATACCGGCAGGTTGTATGTTGAAAGGATTCCACTAAATGTCATCCTATGATAATATATGCGTAAAATAAAGATTAGTGAGATGTTATTATGGATAATACAGCTTTGATAAATATGGTCTGTGATTATGCGGGCACGAACGGAATGGATGTATATATAAAGCAAAAGGACAACTGTTCGCTAATAATCCTTGCGCGGGGATATGCCCCGGTAATTGATTTTCCTGAAGGCTGTATACCGGCAAGTCCGTTTTATGAGGCGTCCCAGTTTGCGGAAAAACATGCAAATGCGCTTATTGCTATGCTTGACGAACAGGGATATAGCGCCAGCCAGCCGAAGATGTTGCTAAAAAGCCTTATAGATGAATTGGGCGGTACAAGGGGTAAAAACAGCCTGAGTTATATTCCGGTACATGGTTCGTTTTTCTCACCAAGGGTAGTAGCTATAGAAGGTGTCGCGCTGAGGGAGAGCAACAAAATAATATTTGAAAACAGGTGCGAATCTTGCAGACGGTGCATAAATGCCTGCCCAGCTAACGCGATTGATGATACCGGTTTCAATGATCCGGAAAAATGCCTGAGGGCGAAAATGCGCTCAACCAAAGTTCCCGAAAGCTATCGTGGCATGATGTCCCGTATGGTTGGATGCGATATTTGCCAAATGGTATGCCCTATGAATGTAAAAAAGCCCGAGGAACCAGGGAAAGCATTGATCGAAGCTTTCTCTTTCGAAAAAATATTGGGCGGAGACATAAAGCGTGCTCAAGAATTGATAGGCAGTAATTTTGCCAGACAGCACAGGCTTATGGCGCAGGCATCGGTAATAGCGGCAAATATGGATAAAAAAGAATATTTGGAGCTAATAAAACCGCTTACGGAAAGCGGTGATGAAGAGTTGGTAGAGATGGCAAAATGGTCGGTCCGGAAACTGGAAAACCTTTAGGGTCAATGTTGTTTGCCCTCAACTACACCTAGCCCTGTGAAGACCTTGCCGGCGGTAATAAAAATTATTTTGAGGTCAAGTAGCACGCTCTGGTTATCCATATAGTATTTATCATATTCAACTTTTTTAGGTATCGGCAATTCGTCGCGACCATTTATCTGCGCCCAGCCTGTAAGGCCCGGCATCATCTTGTCTATGCCATATTGTTTGCGTAAAGATATCAAATCTTTCTGATTATAGAGCGCTGGCCTTGGCCCGACAAAGCTCATGTCGCCAAAAAGAATATTTATGAACTGCGGTAATTCATCTATACTGGTCCTTCGCAAAAACTTACCTATAGGTGTGATATATACATCCGGATTCTCTAGGAGATGGGTAGGCATATCCTTTGGCGTGTCCGTGCGCATGGTTCTGAACTTATATATAAGGAATTCGCTTCCTCCCACTCCGATCCTGCGTTGTTTAAAAAGAATGGGTCCTTTGGATGTCAGTTTGACCAAAACGGCTACTATTATAAGCAGCCAGCTTAGAATAAGCAGCAAAATAAAAGATGCTATAAAATCAAATATCCTTTTTCCCATCCTCAGTCCTCGTAAAATACAACATTGGGCTTATACGTAGGCAAAATCTCGCATAGTAGCTTGCGTATATCGCAATTGCCCTTCAGGCATTCCCTTAGCTTGTCCAGATCCCGCTCAACCGAATCCAGCGAAACGCAAGTCGGTTGGGCAATGTATATCTTTTTGTTAGAGGATTTCAATATACCTTCTTCGGCAAGCAATAATTCTTCATAGAGCTTTTCGCCAGGACGAAGGCCCACGAATTTTATATCGATATCCTGATACGGTACTAAGCCGGAAAGATAAATCATGTTCAAGGCTATATCCAATATCCTTACGGATTTACCCATATCCAGAATAAAGACCTCGCCGCCCTTAGCCATTGCGCCCGCCTGGATAACAAGGCTGGCGGCCTCCGGAATGGTCATAAAGTACCTTGTGATCTCGGGGCTGGTTATTGTTACAGGTCCGCCTTGCTCGATCTGCTTTTTGAACAGCGGCACTACGCTCCCGCTGGAGCCAAGCACGTTTCCAAAGCGCACCGCAACAAATTCGGTCTCGCTTACGGTGTCGAAGCCCTGTATAATAAGCTCTGCAATGCGTTTTGTTGCGCCCATTACGTTTGTGGGGTTGACGGCTTTATCCGTGGATATCAGGACAAACCGCTTTACGCCATGCCTGCTGGAACAATTTGCGACGTTATAAGTTCCAAAGACATTGTTGTTTATAGCCTGCTCTGGATAATCCTCCATCAGCGGTACGTGCTTATACGCCGCTGCATGGAAAACAACATCCGGTTTATATTTTTCCATACTGCTTTCAACTAGATCGGTGTCTTGCACCGAACCGATGATTATCTTTATCCTATCAGGCCGGTTGAAGACGATATTCAGCGAATGCATAAGGTCATAGGCGTTATTTTCATACATATCAAAGATTATAAGCATCTTTGGCCTGCAAGACATTATCTGCTTGCATATTTCACTGCCAATGGAGCCGCCGCCGCCGGTCACCATTATTGTCTGGTTTTCCAGATATCCGATATCGCTCTGTTCCAGATTGATTTCCTCGCGCCCAAGGAGATCGTCCAGATTTATGTTTTTGGCTTTGCGTAGTATACTGCCGGTCTGGCTTACATCATAGACGCGTGAAGCTATCCGTATGTTGCAGCCGGAGCGCGGACAGTTGGAAATGATATCAGTCATCTGTTCAAAAGTAGCTGAAGGTATTGCTATTATTATTTCGTTTATCTCAAATCTAGTTACAAATTTATTGATATCGGCTGTGCCTCCCAAAACGGGAACGCCGTGCATTGTAGAATTATGCTTGCGCATATCGTCATCTATTACTCCGAGTATATTGTACCTTGTGCCGCGCACATTTTTTATCTCCCGTATTATAGCGGAACCGGCGTCGCCGGCACCGACTATCAATACGTTTAGCATGTTGCTCTTTTCCTTGCTGAAATTCAAAATATTCTTGTATCTTCTTGCGCCGCGGTAGGCCACACGCATGCCGCAGGAAAACATGATCATCAGTACAGGGGATATCAGCGCTACGCTATAAGGAAGCCGGAAAGGCGCGAAGTGCAGTTCTCTTATAACGATGCTGAGAGCGAAGCACAATATCATGCTGCATGCCGAGGATACAAAAATTTTTATTACCTCGTCTATACTCGCATATTTCCACATGCTTTTATATATACCGAAAATAAAAAACATCAGGATGTAAGAGATGATCCAAACCAAAGAAAATGTGTAATTATATTTTCTGTAAACCGCTTCAACATTAAATTCAAAGCGAAGATTGAAGGCAAGCCAAAAACTGAACACAATGATTGCAGCATCCAAAATGACGAGGAACATTATCCTGAACAGTTTTTGATGATTATTTCCCATTTAGAGGCATTCCTCCGGCAAAACGCATTTCTATCCTATAAAAGCCGTTTACCATAATACCAGAAGCTAAGGGTATAGACAATGATAAAATGGTATTCGTTCAAAGAAATAAGATGTCATAATATTATACTCTAAATTTATCCATACTTAAACATTATTAAAATTTACCGCTTTTTTACTTCTGATGTTACTTTGCGGCAGGTTCTTATGGTATAATCCATAACGTGAAGGGCTTTTGCGCTTAAAGTGCCGGTTTAGGATCATAAAGGGGTTTCGCGCGGATCATAATTCCGGTTTTCAGTTATAATATAGATTACATAGCTTAAAGGAGTTAAGAATGCATAAAAAACTGATTTTACCTATTGTTCTGGTGGTTTGCCTGCTGTTTACGGCGTGCAGCAAAGAGCAACTGAAGCTTAGCACCGAAATCGGAGACTTCGCAATCGACAGCTGCACTTTCTATGATACATATAACGATTTGCGGCCGGCTGATGGAGAGGTTTTGCTGGCTGTAAACATCGACGCCGCGGGCACCAACAATTTAGATGGCATACAGCCATATTTTCTGCCCATAAATGGCAGTGTAACTCAGGTCAGCGATGGAGTGACTCCAAAGCCCTGTATAATGGTGGCCTACGAATATTCAGGCGACGAGGTTGTGCGTTATGTTTTGCTGTTCTCGGTACCGGAAGAATATAAAGACTCTAAAATAGATATCCTTGTTCCAAACGGACAGCCGCAAACAGTTAAGGAAAAAGGCGGGTTTCTTTCCTAGCAACGCTCAAAACAAAAAGACCGGAATGCCGGTCTTTTTTTGTAGAAACCTATCATTTGTTTTCATCTATAGGAGGATTCTTTAGCCTGGAGCTAAAGAATTTTTTTGCTTTGCCGCCGAATCTGCCCTTCAATATATTGCCGCAAAGTAATATCATGAATTCAAGGAAGGAATCTGGCATAAGACGCAGGCCTACAAGGAATATCAGTGTGATATACACAGCCAGTGATATGACCACTGCAATCAATATTATCAATATATTCGAAATAAGTAAGCTGCCAAGATACATCTCCAAGAAAAAGTTTATAATGAATACTATAGCTGAGATGGCGATAATGACTAAATGGCCAAGCAGAAAATCGCGTATATTCAAGCTGATCAGCTTTGCGCTTAGTATAAACATTAAAAGGTAGTTAACGAAGATAGCTAGAGAAATGCCTATGGCAACGCCTTGCAGACCCCAAAACGAACCTAAATAGGCCGAGACGATAACCAGCGCGGCATAGATCATCTGGCGGAATGCGCGCTTAAAAACAGCTCCGACAGCCCGGACAAGCGAATCGCTTATCTTATAGCTGGTGCGGAAGTATAGCCCCAGTAATAGAATGGATGCAGGTAATGCGACCCCTATCCATTTTTCACCGAGCCACACGAGTATCACTTCCTGCGCAAGAGGAAAAAATATTGCCGAGATAGGGAAAGTGCATAAAGCAATCAGTATCATGCCGCTGGCATAAGCCGTCCGAAGCTTTTCCTTTTCTGTCTGCAGCTTTGAGAGTACGGGGAACAAGACCTTGTCCATAACGTCGCCGATAAGGTTTGCGGGCTGCATCATCATGCTATACGCGGAGCTGTACAGTCCAACATCCCTCTTTGTCAGCGTATTGGAAATGACCAAATTGTCTCCTTGTGTTGCAAGCTGGTTGAATATTCGCGCAAGCGTATGGCCCGCGCCAAACTTTAACAGCGCCTTTGCGGAATCCTTATATATGCGTAGTTTGAAGGAAACCGGCCGCAGAATCCGCGCAATGATGGATTTTGATAAATATTGCGCTAGGAAGCCGGCTATAAGAGCCCAAACGCCAAAGCCGAGATATGCTAGTACTATCGTGCATACGCCTTGGAAGAATATTGAGGATATGCGCAGTGCGGATATTTTGAAAAACTCCATATTTTTTTGCATAAGCGATTCGGATATTGCACATAAACCGTTTATTAAAAACGTCAGTGATAAAACCCTAAGGTATATCGGATCACTTATATTGACTATCGGCGAAAGGACAGGCGACGCAAAAAACACCACCAAAGTAATAAGAAGCCCCAATAAAACCGTGATGGTTTGTCCTGTTTTTATATCCTTTTCTGTCAGGTCCTTCTTTTGCACTATCGCAGGGCCTACACCGATCATCCAGAAAATCTCTGCAAAGCTGATGATTACATATATAGCGGTTATAATTCCTTTTTCATCAGGAACGATCCGCCTTGCCACAATGCCAGTAATAAGCAAATCAAGTAAAGCGGATATGATTGCGGTACCGCCCATAAGGGCAAAACCGGACGATGCTTTTTTTATCAAATTGGATTTAGTAGATTCCAATAGAATATCTCTCCAAAAGTCATTTAGCTTCCGCGGCTATAATCTCCCGGCGGATAGCAAAAACCATAGCCATCGGTATAAACAGGTAATAGCCTTTTTCGATAAGGCTGTAGTAGAGCATGTAGTTGAAAGTGAAGAATATCAGCATCATATTTACCGCATGGTTTGCATTGGAAAGCACGGCGGGATTAAGCCCGTCCACGGCCAGCCGGTTGATACGCGAGCCGTTTATAGCGCTGTTCCTGTAGGTGTTTACAAGTATAAAGACGAGGCATGCAAGCCCGATTATACCAAGCTCTCCCCAAAGCTCAAACAATATATTGTGCGGGTGCCTTTCGAGCTGCCCTATCAAATAAGTGCTCATCTTAAAACCGATGCCGAACACCCACCGCATATTATGCACGATGTTCGAAAAGAATTTTCCATAAAGCTTTAGCCGCGGCTCCTCTGTAAGGTTATAAAATAGGCTTAACATGCGGAATTTCAGCGCAGGGCTCATAATAAAGAAATATACGACCAACAACAATGCAATAAGCGAAAACAGCAGTATAAGAAATAGCTTCAACCGCTTTTGATACATTATCAGATCCCTTGCAAGGAATATTATGAATAGTGCAAGCGAGAACATAAGATAGCCCCTGCCTGCAAAATTGAACATTATGAAGAGAATGAATACGAACCCGAGCAGATTCCAAAGCCTCATATCCTTCGCCTCACGCGCGAAAAGCCTGCTGCAGAATAAACACGCCGTCAGACCCATCGGAAACATTATTGTCAGATAGCTTATATAGCCGTCCTCGTCAAAGGCAAGCTGGGTCAAAAACTTGGCGTCACCGATATGGGCGACCAGGTAAACGCCAAATAGGACAACAATAAAGGCCATGATGTTCATTGTACGGTTTATCTTTTTGGAAGTGAAGAAATATGCGTTAAAGCCTGCTATAAGCTGTATAATAAAGTAGCGCATCTCGCGCATGCCATTTTTATATAGGAGCATCCAAAGCAGGGCGATAACGATTATAATTAAAAAAGGTATGATAATCTTCAACATATCCTTCATTGCGGGGATCAATCTTTTAATATTCTTTAAAATCAGCACGGCAAAGAGCATTACCGGGTATAGCCTCGATATGGAATAGTTAGTGAAGAAATTGACTATGCCAAAGCTGAATATTATCGCCAGCAATATACATTCAGCGGTATCGACACAGTACATGAACGAGAAATTTGTTTTTATATCATTTTTGATATCATTAAACCTGCTTAACAGCGGTTTTATAATATATGCATTCATCCGTTTACCTGCAGCTCTTTTATAGCTTCATAGTTCCGTTTGCAGTTTTGCGCGTCCCTAAACGTGAAAAAACCATCGATTCTTGCCTTGTATACATCCTCAATCATACAGCATCTGTCCATTGTAAGGCAAATATAATCAACAAGGTCCTTTTCGCTCTTTATAACGGGCCCGAAGCCGTCGGCCTCGTAATCAAAATATCCCGTTGCATAATGTTTTTCACGGAACTTGTTCACATCAAATTGGTAATAGGCCATCGGCCGTGACATGTACGCAAAATCGAACGCGACGCTTGAAAAATCCGTTATCATCATCTTTGAATCCTTCATCAACTGCTGAACGTCGTATTTACCCTTACTTGCGATAATGATATTCTTGCTTTTTGTGCTGAAAAGATGCAAAAATTCCTGCGCGTTGAAATGAGGATAAAAAACAAACTTCAACCCTTGCTTTTCGAGGGCGGAATCCAATTCTGCATTGTTTATCAAGGATTGAAGGCATTTATAATAGTCATCCAGCAAAAACTTTTCTTGCCGTTGCTGCATCGATAGAAAGCCGTTCCTGTCAGTCAGCCAGTATCTGAAGGTAGGCATAAATAATATCTGATCTAGCGGCTCCGTATCCATTAGCGCATCGAAACGCGCAAGGCCAAGGAGTTTGAAGGCCTCCTTTGGGTGGTCGAGGTACTGGCTTACAAATTCATATTCGCGCCTGGTTGCGCAGACGAATAATTTGAAATCCGGAGTATAGCGTTTAAGCAGGTTTTCGGGGGTATCCTTTATTATGCCGTGTTTCAGATAGCAAAACTTTTGATGCTTCAGGATATTGAGCATAATAAACCGGGTGACCCTTCTGAGCTGCTTACCTAAAGGGGTTATGCCGAATGTATGGGAGCTGGCGACTATAGAACAGGAGGCAAAGTAAAGATAATGCTTCCAGCTACCGTAATTTATCACATTGCCATAGGGCAAGACTTTTTTTGCGTCAGGTGCATCTTTATCTATAACATAATATACATTTTGGTTTGGATGGTTTTGCCTAATATACTTAAAAAGATGGTACGCATTGTCTCTGGCTTCCAAAGGCCTTTCACATAGCAGCCAAATATTTGCTTTAGGCAGTTTTCCGCATATGGTTTTGGAAGCAATAAATGCCAAAAAAAATACAAATGTCCTGATAGCAACCAGAAACACCATACTTATCAATCTGAAGATATTTTTATTTTGTTTTTTAACCGCCACTGCCTATATACCCCAAACAGCCTGCATCGGTTATGCAAAGCCGGTATTATATTTGCCGATACTCTATAACATTCTACACCATAAGGGGCGTTTGTCAAGAAAACACCCCTGCCGGGCTGGAGTGAAACTATGAAGCAAAGCCGGACAGGGGATGCAAGTGTGTATATTACCGTTTTACGTAATTCAGTACACGGACTGCGTTGAAGATAGCCAGGACAGCCACGCCCACGTCGGCGAAAACCGCTGCCCACATATTCGCGATACCGAACGCTGCAAGTATAAGCACTGCAAATTTAATAGCGAGCGAAAATACGATGTTTTGCATGACTATGGAATGGGTCCTTTGCGATATACTTATGGCATCGGGTATCCTAGAAAGTTCATCCGTCATCAGTATTATATCCGCAGATTCGATAGCCGCATCCGAACCCATATTGCCCATTGCTATGCCGACATCGGCCAGAGCTAGAACCGGGGCATCGTTTATGCCGTCACCCACAAAAACGGTTTTTGCGCCATTTTTGGCCGAGGTCCTTATTTTTTCCATCTCCATGACTTTATCCTGCGGCAATAGCTGCGCACGTACGTCGTCTATACCCAAAACCCTGCCAATATTATCGGCAGTGCCCTTCCTGTCCCCAGAAAGCAAGGCAAATCTCCGTATGCCGATATGTTTCAGAACAGATATAGTTTCGGCTGCATCCGCTTTTGGTTTGTCTATAAAGCTGATACTTCCGGTGTATTTTCCATCTATGGCGATATATACGATAGTCGGGTCATATTCGGATGCATCGGCCACCATTATGCCGTTTTCCTCAAGCCATGCGGCATTTCCGGCGTAAATCTTTTTTCCTTCAAAGGTCACAGACGATCCTCTGCCAGCTTTTTCGAAATAGTCGCTTACTGAGGAAATATCGATTTCACCGGCTGCCGTGCAGATGCATAGCGCCAACGGGTGATTGGATAATTGCTCAGCCGCGGCCGCAAAACGCAAGAGCTCGGCTTCGTCGATGCCTGCAGCCGGATTGATGACATCAATTTCAAATTTGCCCTCGGTCAGGGTACCGGTCTTATCAAACACGATCGTATCCGCACATCGAAGCGCTTCCAAAAAGTTGCCGCCCTTTACCATTATACCGTTGCGCGAGGCACACCCGATACCGCCGAAATATCCGAGTGGTATTGAAATTACCAGAGCGCAAGGGCAGGATACAACGAGGAAAACACATGCACGGTATGCCCAATCGGCAAAGCTTTCACCCGAGATGAAAATCGGTGGGATCACGGCAAGCAGTACCGCGAGTGCGACTATTACAGGCGTATATATGCGTGAAAATTTGCTTATGAATTTTTCCGTTGGTGCTTTGTTCTTTGAACTGTCTTCTACAAGTTCAAGGATCCTGGATACTGTCGATTCGGTATAGGCTTTTTCTACCCTCGCTTTTAAAGCGCCCTCCATTACGACAGAACCCGAAAGCAGCTTGCTTCCTATGGATGCATCACGCGGAAGGGATTCGCCAAGTAAAGGGGACATATCCATCCGGCCGGTACCTTCGATGACCTCAGCATCCAAAGGTACGCGTTCGCCGGGTTTTATCAGTATGATCTGGCCAATAGCAACATCCTCGGGTGCCATGGTTATTAATTCACCGCCAAGCAGTACGCACGCCGAATCCGGGCGGATATCCATAAGCTTCTTGATCGACCCCCTAGATCGTTCAACTGCAATGTGTTCGCAAAATTCCCCGACCCTGAAAAATATCATAACGGCGACGGCTTCCGGATAATCTCCGATTATAAAGGCGCCTATGCTCGCTATCGTCATAAGAAAGTTTTCGTCAAACACTTTGCCCTTCGTAATATTTTTCAGCGCGCTGAAGATGATCTCATACCCCGCCAGCAAATATGCGATGATATAGAAAGAAAGTTGCAGATAAAACGGCAGGGATTTTATTGCGGCGGCACAGATCAAAATGATTATCGATGCCGCCAGCGGCGTGATTTTAATTAAGAAGCCAGGGATCTTCCTTTCTTTATCAGCCTTTTCAATATGATCCGCTTTTTCAACATATAGCGAAACCACCATGCCGTATTCTATATCGTCCGCCAATTGCTGCAAAGAGAATTCTATATCTTTAAGCGAGCTCTTATCATTTGTTTTTATCCTAAGCTTTTTTGTAGCGAAATTCAAAGTTGCACTTTCAACCTGTGGAAGGCCTTCAGCTTTAGTTTCTAGCTCTTGCGCACATACGGCGCAATCCAAACCGTTAATAATGAATGATGCGTTCATAATGTCCCCTCCTTCAAAGCTATTGCACCAAATCAGTCCGCTGCAAGCTCCTGGATATGATCCATGCCTTGAGCAAGGATCGTTGCAATATGGGAATCATTTAATGAATAGTAGATCGTTTTGCCGTCACGACGGAATTTAACCAGCCGGACCTGCTTCAAAAAACTCAATTGATGGGATATAGCCGATTGAGTCATATCCATCATCTCGGCAATGCAATTGACGCAAAGTTCGCTGTATGAAAGGGCCCAAAGTATCCTCATACGCGTTGGATCGCCAAACGCCCTGTACAAGCCCGCCAAAGTCTCCAATCGTCTTGTATCCGGCATCTTTTTGTTTATTTCCCTAATCAATATGGCGTGTTCACTGTGTTGTGTAGAAAGTATTTCCGCAGTCATTTCACATTCCCTCCTAAAAGATAATGCAGATAAAATTTGACAATTTTTCTATTATAGTGCATAGTATTGTGCTATGGGCAAAAGCTTAGGATTCGGGGCCTTATTTTTTTGCGCATATTTGTTAAAGATAATACGCTCAAAGCAGACGGGATTAAAAAATAAATATACATATGCACACATGATCAATCGTTCATATGTATTATATGCCGTATATCATTATTTGTCAATAGTCATTTTTAAATGTTGTGCATAGTATAAAAAATAGGGCATGCGGCAATAATCGAGCAAACAGGAGGTAATTGATGATTAAAAGAATAATGATGGTAGTATTGAGTATATGCATTATTGTAATGCTAACGCCAGCCGGTCAGGCTATGGCGGAAACGCCTTCTTCGGCGGAACCAACGGCAAAACCGACAGCCGTAAAAACAACTGCAAAGCCGAAGGCAAAACCAACAAGCAAAATTAAATATACTAAATATGAGCTTATCTTATTGGCCAGAGTCGTTCAGATGGAGGCCGGAAAAACGCATACTGCAAACCAATTAGCTGTTGCAAGCGTTGTGATCAACAGGCTGAAAAGCAAAAAATGGCCTAACTCGATAAAGGCTGTAATTTACCAAAGATCTCAGTTTACCGTGGTCAGGTATTCAAAATTTAGCAGATTGAACCCATGTTCAAAAGCCCTTAAAAATGCGAAATACGTATTGGAAAACGGCCCAACTGTTCCGAATAAAGTCATGTTCTTTAAGTCGGCAGGGCTTAGCAAAAGATGGGGAAGCCGCGATTTTTATAAACGGATAGGAGATAATTACTTCTATTCATAAATCATATATTTTTTGAATTATAAAAAGCCGTATAAAAAATACGGCTTTTTTTGTAAAATATAATAAAAAATAGTATAATGTGCAAAATAATGTTTTTTTGGGGGAGGAAGCTTATGAGTATAAAGAATAAAATGCTGATACCGATGATCCTTGTTACAATAATCGCAACGGCGGCGATTCTAATTGTATCGATCTTTATTTTTTCTGACCACTATGATAAGCAGGAAAACGTGAAGCTGGAAACATATCAACGGGTTTTGCAGAATGAATTTGAGCAACTTAAGAACCAGTCGAAGAACGCATCCTCAAAAATAGCGTCAGATGAAAAAATAATTGAGGCTATAACGTCGCAGGATAGGGAAGCGTTGATTGCCCGCGCTACGGAACTTCAAAAACATAGCGGCGTTGAATTTTGTACTATCACCGATGCTACTGGCATCGTGCTTGGCAGATCTCATGAGCCGGATACCTATGGGGACGATATTAAAAAGCAGGTCAACGTATCAAGCGCCATAGAAGGAAAGGAAAGCGCAGGGATAGAAAAAGGTACTGCAGTAAAGCTATCAGTCCGTGCCGGCGTACCATGTTACAATAACGCGAATGAATTGATCGGAGTCATTTCCACGGGATTCCGTTTAGATCAGGACTCCTTTGTAGATAGGATGAAAAACATGCTGGATGTTGAAATAACGGTTTTTCTTGCCGACGAACGAATAGCAACCACTGTTACAAAGGCGGACGGAACACGAGCCATTGGTACGAAAGCGGATGCCGCCGTTTATGAGCAGGTGTTGGGAAATAAAAGTTTTTCGGGCGAAGCCAAAATATTGGACAATCCGGCATTTGTAGCCTATTCGCCGATAATTGGAGCGGATGAATCAATTATCGGCATGATCTTTTCGGGCGAATTCATGCAGGATAGGGATAGGACGATAAATAACTTCATATTGCGCGGCGGATTGATAGCGTTGATTATTCTGATAATTGTTATCCCGATAATAATAGTCATTGCGCGCCGCACTGTAAAGCCAATAAAGTCCATGGTCAAAGCCGCTAAGAGTTTGGCAATGGGAGATTTGAACATCAGCATGGATGTCAGCACCAAGGATGAAACAAAAGCGCTTGCAGAGTCTTTCAATTTAATGATTACAGAAAGCCGCGAGCAGGCAAGAATAATAGAGATGATAGCCAACGGAGATTTGAGCGGATATATAAATGTAAGATCCGATAAAGATGCTGTCAATATGGCAATCAACCGAATGCTGGAAAAGAATAACGAAATGTTTACGGATATTCGACTTGCGTCCGGGCAGGTTGCGTCTGGCGCAAATCAAATCGCCCATGCGGCACAGGATCTCGCTTCGGGCTCTACGGAGCAATCCGCGGCCATCGAAAACCTCTCAACCTCACTCAGCGATGTTTTGAAGAAGGTTGAGAATAACGCGGCCAACGCAGAAAAGTCTTTAGAGGTCACAAACAAAGCCGGTCAGCTTATGCAGGGCTGTACGGAGTCCATGAATGAGATGCTGGATGCTATGAGCGCTATAGATGAAAGCTCCAAGAGTATTACAAAGGTTATAAAAGTAATAGAAGATATAGCCTTCCAAACCACTATTCTTGCGTTAAACGCGGCGGTCGAAGCTGCGAGGGCGGGGCAGCATGGCAAGGGATTTGCCGTAGTTGCAGAGGAGGTAAGGAACCTTGCTTCTAAATCCACCGAAGCGGCGCAGGAAACAGCTGCACTTATTTCCGGCAGTTCGCAGCGCGTAAGCGAGGGCAGCCAAATAGTTGAACGGACAAGCAAGAGCCTCACAGCCGTCGGCGAAAGCGCCATAGAAAACCTTACTTTGATTCAGGAGATTTCAAAAGCATCCTGGGAGCAGTCTAGGGCTCTTACCGACCTTAATGAAGGCATTGACCAGATCTCTACGGTAATACACACAAACAGCGCAACTGCCCAGGAATCAGCGGCAGCGGCGCAGGAAATGTCCGCACAGGCTGCAATGCTGGATAGCATTATCACACAATTCAAACTGAATAATGAACCGGACCGCACTCTTGCAGGCGGGGATTTTACCGAGAGCCTGCCGCCCGGAGACGAGCGTTATTAAGATATAAAGATAAACAAAGAGGCTCTATGAGCCTCTTTGTTTATATACCTTTAGGATTTATAGCAATTCAGAAGTTTTGGGTATCGTTAAAACTCCGTCTATGCGTTCAAAGTCAAACCACCACTTATGCGTACTTTCCCTCGGGTCGGTATAGTCATTTTCTTTGAGCCATGCCGCTTGCCTATCTGCACGCTTATGCAGCCATTCTATACTCCCATCCCAATCCTTGAAATCTTCCGGCTTATTTCCATCGGTTACATGCCACGGGCAGATCTTGGTACATCTTCCGCAAACACACCCCTTCTTATTAAGGTAATCGAAAGTGGTACATTTACGTTCGTCCATCCTCCATGTTTCGTATCCGTTGAATATCTCCTTTTTTCCTTTGCTGATAGCGCCCGCGGGACATTGATCCGCGCATATGGAACAACGCTCACAATAATCCTGCAATCCGAAATCCACATATTTGTCCGGAACCAAATCAAGATCTGTCAATACGGCCGCAGACTTGAAATTGCCGCCGAGGAACGGATTCAAAATGATTCCCATACGGCTGGTTTCGCCCAGTCCTGCTTCCAATACCAGCTGCGGCATCAAGGTAAGGTAAGTGTACATATTTGACGGGTCTGCCTTGTAACCGAGCCTGCGTATATAGTTAGCAGTCACTTCTGTTTGACAGGCCAGCTTTTGGTAAACCGCAAAACTCAGCGGATCGAATATCCAGTCATATCCGCAGGAGGCGTTGGAGGTTTTTTCGTCTTTCCGGGCGATAAAAACAATAGCATACTTATAATCGGCGGAAATTTCATTACCTTCCATATCATGACTGTAAACAGCCGATTTGGGTAGCTTGCAAACGCCCACCATATCCGCGCCAAGAAAATAGCCTAGGCTTTTGATATGGCGCGTGACAGCAAGCGGATTATCAGGTAGAGGCGCTTTTTGAGCCGCTATCTGGTTATCACGCATTTCGTTGAGATGTTTTTGCATGCTGACCAAAGACGCGCCGATAGGCTCGCAAACTGTGAATCTCTTACCGCCTTCCGCCACCTTCTCACCGTAATCACCGCGCACACCCTTTGCAAGGGCCATCTCACGATAGTCTCTGCGTTCGATTTCACCAACTATCCTTGTAGTCGGAGCGTCCACTCTCTTGAGCTTTTCTTCAGGATACGGCCCCAATTGGATGCTAGTATCATAAAGAATGTTCCTGTACTTTAGATCGTTAGCCATATTCTTACCCCCATTAAAATTTACTTGTCAAAATCCGGTGCAAACTCTTCAACCGAATCCTGCAGTATGGTTGTGATATATGCCTGCGACGGTCCTGCGCCGAATATAAGCGTGGTCAACGCCGCTTCATAGATCTCCTCCTTTGTTGCCCCCGCTTTAAAAGCTTCATAAACATGATGGACGATGCAGTAATCACAGCGGTTATATACGCCCAGTGCTACGCTTATCAGCTCCTTGGTCTTTACCGAAAGCGCACCCTCGGTATAAACTGCACCAAGCATGCCATAAAAAGACTTGACCTGGTCGGGGTAAATTTTGATCAAGGATCTTGAGCCATCCCTAAATTCCTGTAAAAGCTCCCTGGGGTTCTTTGTCATAACAAACCTCCGAATATTCAATTATATTATTTAAAAATCAGCGAATTGAAAAAGTATATAAAATAAAACTATACTCCATATATATTTTTAGTTTCTATATAAAAAGCATGTCTATATAAATAAAGCTCATATTGGCATTATTAAAACCATTATTTTAACGAAGTAATGTCATTACATCTTGCGAATAAAGTTTGTAAAGAGCTTTTTTTCGAACGCAGGGGGAGGGTTTTCCTCCTTTTCCCTTTGGAAAGTCTTTATCAACCATGCCATATTCCTGCCGATCGATTGCATTACCTGTATGCCTTCCGGATCTTGCTCGGCTTCGCCGGCGGCCGCGCCATGGATGACCCCCCAATATTGAGTCGGGGTTATAACCATACCTCCTAGATTAAAAAAATTGTTCAGTTGATGGAACGTGCTCGTTCCGCCACCCCTTCGAACCGCGCAGACCGCGGCACAAACTTTGAATGCGAAATATCTTGAGCTGGTATAAAAAGCCCTGTCTAAAAAGCTTTTCATTTGCCCAGCTATACCTGAATAATAAACCGGGGAACCAATGATTATGCCATCGGCATCCCGCATTTTTAAAACGGTTTCATTAAGAACGTCATCCTTTATAGCACAAAGATTGTTCTCGCTCTTATAGCAGAATCCACAGCTTTGGCAGCCGCGAATAGTCTTGTTACCGATATGAACTATCTCTACATCTATACCTTCGGCCCTCAGCTGCTCTGCGGCAAGGTTTATAGCGGTATATGTATTGCCTTTTTCGCGCGGGCTTCCGTTAATGGCTATTACCTTCATTTACATAACCTCCAAATCTTTACCTATTACTACTACTCTAGCAAAGAGCAAACGTAAATGCAATATTAATGTAGCTTTTTCTTGGTAATAAATAAAATAAAGAGGACTTTCGCCCTCTTCAAAAATTTCTTATGTAACTCAATAATCCTGAAACGGCATATACTGTCTTGGCCTGTTGTGCGGGGGCATCGGCCTGTTATGAGGAGGCCTTGGCCTGTGGTGGCTCCTATCCAAGAATTCGCGCAGCAGCAGTATCCTTATCAGATCATTGATATCGTTTCCTCTGCGGCGGCCGGGAAAGCGCCTGCCCATTCCAAAGGGCTGAAAAACCGAAACGGCTTCGAACTCATCCTCCGAAAAGGGGTCTATATTTTGGCTGCTTTTCTGTAGTATACTATCAACCATATCTTCCAGCGCGTCATCATCTATAACAGCGCCGGGGTTCATCTGCAAAAATTGATCTACTGCATCCTGGATCAAAGGGTAAAGGGATTTGTACGATTCTGGGTAATAAGTTTCCAGGCTGCCGCCGGAAAGATTGTCCATACCATCATAATCTATAGGCATAATGTCACTTCCTGTATCAAATATTTATACCTCTAATGTATTCTCTTTTTGTATTAATGTTACAGGCATAATAAAAAGACGAAAAAGTTTTTCGTCTTTAAAAATAGATGCCGCGCACCTGCCGTCGATACATTTCAATAGGTGGTATTCAGGTAGAAAGCTCTGGCCAGGCTTGCCTTAGACACACGGAGCAAATCGCTTACTGCTGCTTCCGTCAGGACCTGACAGGGTTCACGACCGACCGTTGCCAGGACCCGGCCTTCAACACCTCACACCTGCTCCAAACCCTACAAAAATGCACCTCGGGCAGGGATTCAGCCCCGCTGTAGCGGATTGCGGGTACAGGGCACCGCTATCTCCCCACCTAGCGCGGCAAACTTTATAAACTTAATTATTAAATAGATTACTGCGTATTATACATTGCTCCCGTTTAGCCCCGACGCCTATCATCTTTATTTCAACACCTAAAGTATCAGAAATAAATTCCATATATCTCCTTGCGGGGGCTGGTAATTGCGCATAATCCCTTATATTGGAAATATCGTCGCTCCAGCCTTCAAACTCCGTATATACAGGCTTGCATTTTCCAAGAATACTCAGGCTGGAAGGAAAATCCTTGACGATTTTGCCATCACATTCATATGCAGTGCATATTTTAACGTTTTCAAACCCTCCGAGAGTATCCATTCTTGTGACCGCAAACACGTTTATCCCGTTTATCCTGCGCGCGTAATCTAAAATGACCAGATCCAGCCATCCACAGCGGCGCGGCCTGCCGGTCGTAGCCCCATATTCTCCGCCCTTTTCACGGATAGCCTCGCCGGTTTCATCCAAAAGCTCGGTGACAAACGGGCCCTTGCCGACCCTGGTCGTATATGCCTTAAAAACACCAAGGACATGATTGATCATCGTTGGGCCTATACCGGCGCCTACGCATACGCCTCCGGATATTGGATGTGAGGACGTTACGTAGGGATAGGTTCCATAATCTATATCCAATAGCGTTCCCTGCGCGCCTTCGAACAAAACGTTTTTTCCAGATGCATAAAAGTCGTTTACCATGATCGTCGTATCTGCGACCATAGGCCGCATAGCGTCTGCGTATGCGGAATATTCCTTTAATATATCATCATAGATCATCGGCTCCGCACCGTACAGTTTAACCATTATCTCGTTTTTGCGCTCAAGCACAAATTTTAGCTGGGATGGGAACATATCCTTGTCTATAAGGTCTCCGATACGGATACCGATGCGGTCTGCCTTATCGGTATAGCACGGGCCAATACCCTTGCCGGTAGTTCCGATATCGTTGCTTCCGCGGTTTTTTTCCTGCAATGCGTCTATTGCTTTATGCCACGGCATTACAACATGGGCACGCTCGCTAATGAACAGATTTTTCATAGAAAAACCGCTGTCGGCTATGGTCTTCATCTCGTCCAGCAAAGCTTTCGGGTCCACTACTACGCCGTCGCCGATGATGCAGGCCTTATCCTGATAGAAAATACCTGACGGCAGGAGATGGAGCGCATACTTCTTGTCATCGAGGACGATAGTGTGGCCGGCGTTATTG
Organism: Eubacteriales bacterium; assembly: GCA_031550915.1. Classification (GTDB taxonomy): domain Bacteria; phylum Bacillota; class Clostridia; order Christensenellales; family MGBC116941; genus JAVBOF01. The sequence continues at coordinate 19,157 of JAVBOF010000154.1, forward strand.
CCACCCTGATATCGAACGACCATAGACGCTTTGTCGGCGAGGTAATCCACAAACCTTCCCTTGCCTTCGTCTCCCCATTGTGACCCGAGAACAACCAAACTAGACATTGGTTTCATCCTTTACAAACAAAATATAGCAGGAGATTCTCTCCTGCAAAACCCTTTTTATAATAACAGAGCAGAATGGCCACGTCAACTGTTAAGTGGGTAAATATGCAAAATGACCAAATTACTGGCCATTTTGTTGTCATCCATTCTAAATTAGAATAATCTCTTAACTAAACAGTATAATCAACCGACGATCCGGAGGTCAGGTCGATGTTTTCGAGCTGCGTCATAACGGCATCCATGCTTTCAATCAACTGGGAGTTTGCCTGAACGTTCTGCACCATAGTTTTTTGCATCAAAGCCAGATCCATGGCCTGCCTGATAGCTGCACTTCCAGAGCCGATCTCCATATCATTACCTCCCAGGCTAATTTCCTTATATTATACCATGAATCGGGTAAAACCTCAATCCTGCAGACAATTCTATATGGTATTTGGCTCAGGTATATCAAAATCAAACAAATCAACCGTGATTTCACGGATCACTTGCGGAGAGAGCGGTTTGTCCATATGGTCCCTGTCCTGTGATACTATTGCGTCCGCAATTTCGATACCCTCTATTACCTTGCCGAATGAAGCGTACTGGCCGTCCAGATGAGGAGAAGGGCTAACCATTATAAAAAACTGTGATCCGGCTGAATCCGGATTTTGCGCCCTTGCCATTGAGAGTACGCCACGGTCGTGCTTTAACTCGTTCTTAAAACCATTCGATGCAAACTCCCCGCCGATACTATAACCGGGGCCTCCGATTCCTTTGCCCTCGGGACAGCCGCCCTGTATCATAAATCCAGGTATGACCCTATGAAATATCAGGCCGTTATAGAAACCGTTCTTTACCAAAGAAACAAAGTTGGCGACGGTATTCGGAGCGGTTTCAGGATATAGCTCCAGCGTCATTTCCCCGCCGTCTTCCATAAATATTTTTGCAATAGGATATTGACTCATATCTACGTTCCTTTCAGATGTATTACATATGATTATAACATAATCAGGCCATTATGATGCAAGAATATCAAGACTGTATGATTATACTTGCTATCAGAAGCAGGTCAGGATGTTTCCTGTAAGCGGGAACGAGAGTACAGGTTTGCCTGTTTGCTGGAAAAGCGGCGTAGAATAAGCCGTTACAGGAGAATGAAAAATGGATTCAGTTTTTTTGCTCCGGCAATTTGCTGTCTATGGTCCCGCGGTAAACAACAAAATGGCAAAACAGGTACTCCGTTATCAGGTTCGCAAGCATTGTAAAAAACAGGATTACGTATTCGTTTCCGCCCATATCCGCAAAGTATTGGCCGGCAACGGTTGAAACAGGGGTGAATACGCAATAATAAAGAAATACTTTTAACATCGCGATAGGGACGTTTGCCGAAGACCTGAATGTAAAGCGCCTATTCAAAGTAAAGTTGTATAGTATAGATAGCACAAGAGAGATCAAATAGCATGGCCAATAGGTCCATTTGACCAATTCTATGAGAAGGCTAAATGACAGTGCCTGTATTGCTCCAGCGCTGATAGAAAACAGCAGGAATTTGACCATCCTTATCGTATTATCTTTTTTACTTTTATACATAATTTATAATTCCGCTTTAATAATCAATAACGATTATAGCAAAAACTTGCTAAAAAGCAATGATTGTTTAAAGACTCTTATCCCTGCCAAAAAACAGCTGCCAGTAATACAAATAACGGCGGCTGTTTGAGGTGTTCTGGTTCATTTACTATGGCATGGCAATTGCAAGTACTTACTTTACATTTTTTCCTTACGGAAATATTGTATTCATATGAGTAAAAGAAATCAAACTCAATGAAAAACACTAAGGCAATGAAAATGATAAGCTATCAATAAATCCGGATAATCCTGTTTTCAAGATCTTCTATATTGAGGTTGAGGAAGTAGAAACATTCAGTTTTAGCGAATGCCCGAAAAATTATACCAAGTGATGATTGAGCGATATGCCATGACGGCCGCGTCGGCGGGGTGTATTCCGATATCATTGTTTTTAGCCGATATTCCGGTATAATGGAAATGCCGCAAATTCGGCACATACATAAGGTATCGAGGATTCATATGAAACTGTATATCGACGCTGATGGCTGCCCTGTGGTGGATAAGTCTATAAAAACTGCAAAGGGACACAATGTCCCGTGTATTATCATATGCGATACTGCCCATATTTTTGAAAAACCGGGCGTACAGACGATAACCGTTTCGCAGGGAGCGGACAGTGTGGATTTTACTTTGGTGAATATGCTCTCCCCCGGCGATGTTGTGGTGACGCAGGATTATGGTCTTGCGGCCATGTGTCTGGCGCGCGGTGCAATACCACTGAGCCAGGATGGAATGGTGTACAGTGACGCCAATATTGATGCGCTGCTACACCGGCGGCATACCGCGCAAAAGATCCGGCGTGGCGGCGGGCGGCTTCGTGGGCCGGCTAAACGCACGGCGGAGCAGGATGAGTCTTTTGTTCGGGCATTGGAGCAGATCCTAGCAGGTTGTCCGGAGAAAATGGGATAAACGCCGAAACATCGGAAAAAAGCCTGGCGGCGGTGATCTGTGCTCTACCGTGGAAGCAAATCAAGCTACAGATGATATAAATAATCAAGCACCAGCTTTTTCTCCGCTATGTACGCGTCGCGCCATGACAACAAACCGGGCATCATCGAATTCATAGGTACAGGTCGATAAAGTCAAGACTTGGTCGTGCGGCTGAATATCAACGGAGATATTTAAGAGCGACCGTTTTTTACATTCATCAATCCACTCAATGAACTCCTGTTGGGAGCCAAAATCACGTTGCCGGTATTCAAACATACTGTTTTGTGCTGGATCTGGATACGCGGCGGAAACAAAAACAGCGAAGATTTCCCATCTCGAAAGGGCGGAATCCGTCAATTGTATTTCAATGAAAGGATGCTTCTGATAGAAATCATAGGCGCGGTAGTTTTTTAATATGCCAAACATTTGGCCATCTTTCATATTGTGGCCATAGATGGTCGTATTCTGGTTTGAAAAGTCGGGGCCGATGCGGCAATTCATATCGACAAAAATAGCGCCATATTTGCTCCTTTTGCCGTAGAAATTGGTGTCCACATAGGTTTGGTTGCTATTGCATTGAACCATAGCGTAATCCATAACAGTATTTGGTATGCGGATCCATCCAACGGTATCTGGATTTATGCTTTGAATCCGGCTGAATACCGATTGCAATTCAGGCTCGACTGCCTCCTGCTCCATTATTTGCACCGGTTTGAGCCGTTCCATATCATAACGGTTTTTAAGCTGGGGTATGAAATAGGATATCAGAACGGCTGATAGGAGCAAACACGGAACAGCCCGAAAAATACGCCCTTTCTTCATCTGTGTTTCCGGTGAAGTTTTAATGCAACCGTTTGTTCGTTTCTAAATAATGCAAATAGAAGCACAGCTACTAAAGCAATCAATAAAGGAAGATTCATATCAAAGCCAAAATCGCCTGTTTTAGGATTGTATTCATAGGGAATGAGCATATCATATATCGCAACATTGGTAATGCTTTGTCCCTTTTTCAGTTTGATATATCCTAGAGGAGTTCCTTTTTCATATACTTCATAGATATCCTTATCTTTATTATAAATTACTTTCAAATCATCGTTTGTCCCATTTTTGCCTCCGCCATTCTGACCCTTGTTATCAGGGGTTGCAGGCTGAGGATCGATTCTCTTATAAACCACAATGACGGTATTGGCTTTTTGTGTGGCGGACACGCTTGGATCGTCCTTCCTGAAGATGGTTTTGGAGACCACATCCTTATGATTGGCATTTTCTGTATTGGATACAGCTATGGTATTATGCAATCCTCCAGTCTGCTTTTTTTCTGTTACTATAGCGTTAAAATTTTCAACATAGGAGAGGTCGCTGAGATTATTAGTTATGTTGAAGGTGTATTTATCCCCCGCCTTGATTATTTGCGAAGATTTGCCAAGCATGGTATATACGGCGTTATCTTCACGGATGACATAGTATATGGTGAGCGTTTCTTTCCTTTCGGCATACTCCTGTATTATGGTATTGTTATTCATTATCTCTTCCTGACCGGAAATATTTTTCTCATCCAGTGGATAAACATAATTCAGTATAACCTGGTCATTTTTTACCTGGCCATTTGCGCTGTTATAGGGATAACTTTTAATGTAATCATAGGCGTAATACTTTCCGGACGAATTAGAATAATCTCTCTTATTCTCTTTTGTTAGCGTGGAATTGGAAGGATAAACAAAGCTTTTCCCAGCATAACTTGTGCCGAGGTCAAATTCATCGAGCAAGCCTGTTCGGGTTATTCCCGCTTCATCTTGGTAAGTGAAGATATTTTTTAATGTCACTGGCGCAGTCTGTCGAATATATGAATACGCAACGGTTTTTTCCGCCGAAACTATAAAAGAAGAAGATGGTATAGAAGACAAATAGATCCAGTTTGTAAGTGACGGCGGAGCCAGATCAAAACGCGTGTTCTTTTGTACGCGGATTGAAACAGGCAGGCTGTTCTCTTCCTCGGGTACGATATCTTCCTTTTGTATTTGCGTTTCATTTGCCGTATCATAATAGATGAAATTGACCGTAACATATTCTTTTTCAATATATACGATCAGTTCATTTTCATTCTTTCTAAGATTAAACTGTATGGAGTTATTCGAAAAATCTTTTGCCTCGTATTCTTTCGTATATCCGTTACCGGTAAAAGCAGCCTTTATGAATTTATAACCGGTGCGTTCGAATGTTTCCTGAGGAAGCTTATAGGTGAATTCCTCCCCTTCGAACGAATATATAGTTTCCGGTACAAACGCGGCGCTTTCGCAATCGGAGATCATGCCGGAACCGGCTTCAATTTCTTTGAACTTGATTTGCAGCGTAGCCTTATCCAAAGTATAGTGGACCATCTTTACGGCGCCAACGTTATTTACCATATCCACGGGCCACGCGTAAACATATGCCTGTTTAATGTCTTTCAGCTGAAATATCTCGTCCTTATCGATGAAGGTATATATTTTGTCATCCACGGTGATACTTTTTTGGTTGTTTGTAAAAGAATTCAGTATGGAGCCGCTGCCGCCTGTAGAATAGAGCGCAAGATTGCCGTTCTTGTCCACATCCGCGGTAGGAAGGCTCTCCGTCGGAGAATTGCTTTCCATCACGATATATCCCTTTAACCCTGATGTCACCGATGTTTTGATAGTATTTGACTGTGATTCCCCTGTGGTGTTGGATTGCTTTGTAATATAATAATGATATGTCGTGCCATTATCCTTGCCCGCAAATTTTACGGATTTATATTCCCCCTGATCGTTCGGCTGAAATATGGCGTTTAGGACCTCGGGCTTTGCTCTATCGTTAGCGGTCCTGTCGTAAGCGTAAGTATCTTTTGTTACTTGGGCAAGGAAAAAAAGTGTATTGGCAATGATCCGTTTCTCGTCTAAAGTAGCATATCCGGAGGCGTTCTTAAGCTGTTCATAGGTTTTGTAATTCGTATAGGTATTATATTTGTTTATCATGTTTCCTGTTTGTATAAGGGCGGTATTCTTAAAAGTTGAAAGAAAAGCATTATTTGTTGAGGGCCCTATTTCACCGTTTGTATTATAGTTGTGCACAGTCTGGTTGACAAGCTTACCGCCGGAATCGGAAAACTGCAGCCACACCTTGCCGGAAACGAGCTGCCCGAGCATATGGCTTAAAGGGACAGTCAGCACAGTTGTACCTTTCCCGATATTATTTGTATCTATTCTAAAAGGATAATTAGTGAGTGGCCCCGATACAGCCACCTTAACATATTGTGATGAGATAAAATCATAATACCCCGCATTATTGTTAAACGGAGCAAATGTCTTTATAATTCCCTTACCCGTGCCGCCGTCCAAGCCGTTTGATGATACGGCAGTCGAGATATAGCCCTGAAGCATTCCTCCGTACCTTCGCGCGATTTCGTTCATATTCTTATTATTCGCCTTGTAATATTCGTTGTAGAAAACGGTATCATGCCCGAATACAAAGCCGCGTCCGGAATCCAGATAATCGCACATTGCTGTAAAGGCAATATCGGAAAGATCGTTATTCAGAATGCCGCATTTTGTAGGAACCGTGCCCTGTTCGGTATCCGGTCCAGATTGCCCTATTTGCCCATTACCATCGGAAACACCATAGAATATCACGTCATATTTATATTCTCCGGCATTCTCGCCGTCCTGATACTTCAAATAGTAATTGGGATCTTCGTTAAATGGGCGGGCATATTCTTCCTTGGTATGCCCGGCAGTCGTATCAGGCCTGGTCATAACGACCTCATCGACTGTGATAAAATCCCAATCGCTTCTTTTTTCAACATCACGCAAATATGTCTTCATGTCCTGCATCCAGCCTTTGATCCATCCTTTTGCGCCGGCAGGATAAACGTTTAACACCTTTATATGCTTATCGTAATTGGCGGAAACGGCTTCAAATTCCGTAGAACCGCCGATCTCTTTTTTATAGATCTGATACTCCTTATCCCCGTACTCTGATTCCCATTCAAGGGTAACAAAATTTTTCATGGGATTGGGCTTTGCGTTTAGTTCAAAGCTCCCGTCATCAAGGATTTCATATTCCATCGCAGCATCATTAAGCCCGTTAGACCCGGCCGACGATATTGGTGAAAAGAATACCGCGAAAAGTATTGCAATTATGCCAATGCACAAGATTCGCTTTATTGATCTGCTTCCGATTATTCCTGCCAAGAGCATCCATCTCCTATCGTAGATAAATCTGCTTAGTTTCTCAATGCTTTGCATTTTTTTCAGATGTTGATTCAAAAATATCTTCTCCCTGACAGTATTGTTTTATTCTGAGCGGATCGTTCCGCAACGCCTTCCTATGCCTTTCCGAAATCTTGCGGTCGCTGTCGATATATCCGGATAAACCGAAGAAATTAACGGCGATGGTATTAATTGTAATTCCGTGGGGCAAACGGCTTGTTTTGATCAATAAGATAGAAATTGAGATCTTGGATAAAAGTTAGATCCTGCAATCATTTTGTTTGCAGGATCTAAGTATCATAAGTAATAGAAAGGGATACAGATCAGAAAGCGGTTCGTAAGGCGAAGAACCGTATCCATGAAATGCCAATGAAGATGCCTTTTTATGAGACGCATGTATAATGAAAGTCAATGTAAGGCAAGCAAGCAATCGACTACCAACCGGAAAGATCCCAAACAGCTTCAGAATTGGCGTCTGTGGTTTGGCGGACAATCAGCTTGCCAGGCAGGCGCACAAGTCTTCTTGGTGCTTCGGGGTTTCTGATACGCTCTATTAAAAGATCGACAGCAGTACTGCCAAGTCTATCTTTCGGGACACTTATAGAAGAAAGTGAAGGGGTGATTAGCGAAGCCGGATAATTATCATCAAAACCGATAACTGCGATATCATCAGGTATTTTTAGTCCGTGTTTTTTGATTGCCCAAACTGCGCCTACTGCCATTTGATCGTTGCCAACGACAACGCCATCAAGCTGGCAGCCGCGCTCAAGCAACTTTTTCATACAAACCGCACCGTTGTCTGGTGAAAAATCGCCTTCAATAATGCGCTCTTCGCAAACCGGAATGCCCGAATCGTTGAGAGCCATAAGATATCCTTTCTTTCTTTCCTTGCTGTTTTGGAAATAAAGCGGCGCGGCAAGATAGGCAATATATTGCCTGCCAAGGCTTATAAGATGTTTGGTGGCGGTATAAACACCCGCAACGTTATCGGTGGTAACTGCGTCGAGGTTTGGGCTGATATCCGAATCTATGCAAGCGATGGGGATATGTTTGTTGTTAATGTTGAGTCCGATAAGGGTTTTGATGTAAGCCTTAGTTTCAGGCCGCTCGGTATCCACACAGGATGTAAGAAGAATTCCGTCGACGCGTTTGAGGCGAAGCGCTTCAACGTAGCGCATCTCGTATTCAAGATTTTGCTGAGTTTCATAGATACAAACGCTATAATTCTTTTTAAGGGCAGCGGCATGGATGCTATGGAGAAGCCGGGAGTAAAAAACGTTTGAAATGGAAGGCACGACCACGCCGATGGTGTTGGTTTTGCCGCTTTTTAGTCCGCTTGCAATGGGGTTCACCTCGTAGCCAAGCTTTTTGACTGAGACGAAAACGCGCTCGCGCAATTCGTTGCTGACGTGTTTTGTTCCGTTAAGCACGTGCGAAACAGTGGAGATTGAAACGTTCGCGCTTGCGGCAACGTCCTTGATGCTAATGGTTTTTGTTCTTTTCATAAAAATACTCCAAACATCTGTGGTGGATTAAAAAATAAATATAAAAGCCAAGGCTTTAAAAAGCCCAAACCGCCATATGAAGCATTATTATATATCCGATATAAACAATTTAATGGAATATATATTTCAATAAAAAATAAATATTGTTGACAAAATTAACTGAGTAATCTATAATCAAATTCAGAAAAACGTTTTTTTCAAAAATGTTTTCTTGGTCAACAATTTCAACTATTAATCCAAATGACAATTATCTAATAATTTACTTAAACGTTAAAGCCTATTGCAGGCAAATATTAAGTCTACTGATTTTATTTAACAAATGGCGAAACGTTTTTCTATTACTATTATATCAGCTAAGTTTATAAAAACAATACTCTTTCAAAACTAAACGAAATATCACCGATGAAAAAGGGGGTGAAAAAAGCAATAAAAAAATATTCAGAAGTATAGAAATAATATACCAAAAAGATTAAAGGAGAATGAATTATGAAGAAAACTATTGTTGTATTGTTAGTAACCGCGATTATCATGGCGCTTGCGGTTGGGTGCAGCCCGGCAGCCCCGGCTCCCGCCACAGACGAGGCTCCCGCCTCTGAGGCAGCCCCGGCTCCCGCCACAGACGAGGCTCCAGCTTCCGATGCCGCCGAAGCTCCCGCCTCGGATGCGGCTCCTGCTTCTGATGCCGCACAGGCGCCCGCCGACGGAAAGGTATACAAAATTGGTTTTACCGTGAACGACTTCAACGATAAATGGGTTTCCTACATACTAGATGCCATAAAGGTATGGGATGAAGCTCATCCTGAAGCCGAAGTCGTTTTAGGGAACGGCCAGACCGATGTTCAGAAACAAATGGCTATAGTGGAAGACTGGATAAACCAGGGCTTTGACGCTATATGCGTAAAACCCGTTGAACTCGAGGCCACCAAGGCGCTTGCAAAGAAATGCGAAGAAGCAAAGATTCCGTATATTGCGGTTCAACAGCCCATCGATGAAGCTACAGCCCGCTGCGTCCAGGATTCAGTCATAACCGGCGAAACCCAAATGCAAGCCGTTGCTGACGCTTTAGGCGGCAAGGGCAGCATCGTTATTATGGAAGGCGAACCGGGAACGCTGGTAGCACAGGCGCGCCTTGAAGGAAACGATAATATCCTTAAGAAATACCCCGATATCAAAGTGGAAGCAAGGGAAGTTGGAAACTGGCAGCGCGATCAGGGAATGAAGATCATGGAGAACTGGATTCAAGCCGGCCTTAAGATCGATGCGGTAGTTGCAAGCAACGATGAGATGGCGATCGGTGCGATCTTGGCACTTGAAGATGCTAAAAAGCTTGAAGGCGTAATAGTCGCCGGTATCGACGCAACTCCGGATGCTCTTCAGTTTATGAAGGATGGAAAGCTTTCGATAACCCTGTTTGCAGATGCAAATGCAATCGGAACTCAAACATGCGATCTCGCGCTCAAACTTATTAAAGAAGGCAAGGCGGATGATATCATAATTCAGGATCTGCTGGTTAAGCCAGAAGAAGCTCAAAAATATATGGATCTGCAGAAATAGTATGATCGATGAGCGAGCTGTGTGGAAAATCGCAGCTCGCTCTCGCCTTCGGGCGCAGTCATATTGATTTTCTTGAAAAAGTACTACAGGAATTCCATTCGGTATGACATTATTTTAATTGTTAATACGAAGGGTTTATAAAGTAAAGCATTCCACCGGATGGAACTCAGTCGGCGTTGACCGTTGGTCATGAGCCAAACAAATCAAAAATCGGAGGGAACAATCCGATGCAAGATAACTCATACATATTACAAATGGAAAATATAGGCAAGGCCTTCCCGGGGGTAATTGCCCTCGATGATGTCAGCCTAAGCGTAAGAAAAGGTACGGTTCACGCCGTGGTCGGTGAAAACGGCGCAGGCAAGTCAACGCTTATGAAGATATTGCTCGGCATGTATAAGGCTGATACAGGACAGATAACATTCAAGGGGGAGAAGCGCCATTTCAATAACCCGAACGATGCGCTGAATTGCGGCCTTGCAATGATACACCAGGAACTTAGCGTAGCATTTGACCTAACTGTAGCCGAAAACATATTTTTAGGTAAAGAAATAACAAGAGGCAAATCTTTCTTTGTAAATAAAAAAGCGATGATGAGCCAAACAAAGGAATTATTCGACCAGATCGAGCTGGATATAAACCCTGCAACAAAGATGAAAACGCTTAGTGTAGCCAAGCAGCAAATGTGTGAAATAGCAAAGGCGATTTCATACAACGCAGATTTGATCATTATGGATGAGCCTACCTCGGCAATAACCGAAAGCGAGGTTGCAAACCTTTTTAAAATTATAAGGAGGCTGAGGGACAAGGGTATATCAGTAATCTACATAACCCATAAGATGGACGAAGTTTTTACTATTACAGATGAAATATCTGTCTTTAGGGACGGCCACTTTATAAAAAAACTTATCACTGCCGAAACAACGAGGGATAAAGTTATTGAGTTGATGGTTGGCAGGGAATTGAAAGAGATGTTCCCCAAAGAAGAGGCCAAGATAGGCGAACCGATTCTAAAGGTTGAAGGCCTTTGCCGTGAGGGAGAATTTAAAGATATCAGCTTTGAACTAAGGAGCGGTGAAATATTGGGTGTTGCCGGGCTTATGGGAGCGGGCCGCTCGGAAATAATGGAAACAATATTTGGCATCCGCCGGAAAAGCGCAGGTAAAGTGTTTATAAAGGGCATGGAGGTAAATATCAAAAATCCAAGTCATGCGATAAAAAATAATATGGCGCTGTTGACGGAAGACAGAAAGCGAAGCGGCTGCTTCCTTCCTTTAAGCGTACATGTTAACACCTATATTGCCTCGATAAAGGATTACTGCCGGGGTGTATTCGTAGATTCGAAAAAAGCGGGTGTAGCTTCTTTAAAGATGAAGGATGCACT
>JAVBOF010000076.1:0-10314 GCA_031550915.1 Eubacteriales bacterium
AATTACACGGAGCCCTTAGGAGGTTTTTTTATGATCCAATTAATTAGAAAAAGCAGGAAATTTGCATGTGGCTTACTGGTAGTGGCGTTATTGACATCAGCCATTCCTCTAAATATTGCTTTGGCGGCAACTACGGTAAAGCTGGATAAAACTAAAACCACTATAGTGGTAGGCGGGTCTATTAAACTTGTTGCTACGGTAAAACCAAGCGCCGCCATCGTATGGAAATCCAGTAAGACTTCGGTCGCGACGGTAGATAAAAAGGGAAATGTAAAAGGGATCAAGGCAGGAACTGCTGTAATAACAGCATCAGTGGGGGAAATTGCCGCAAAATGCGCCGTAACGGTCAAAGCCGCGTCCGGAATGAAAGTTTTGAGCACCGGCATAAAAAACGGATATATCGGTAACGATTATGGATCGAAGGGGAGCGTCAAAAAAAGTGGGATACCGGTAGTTTCCATTCCGTTGTCGATAACGGGGGCGCCTGCCGGGACTAAATCTTACGCCGTTGAGATCATCGATCCCGAAGGTGGTAACTGGGTACACTGGATAGCCACGAATATCAAATCGGCGAGTATAATCAAGGATGCCAGCAGAAAATGGGCAGGCAAGATTAAGCAGGGTTATAATGATTTTGGCATGCTGGGCTATGGCGGGCCGACACCCCCTAAAGGGACGCATACATATTATATTAATGTCTATGCTCTAAAAAATGACTTGCCGCTTGCGAATAAATTCACGCACAAACAGTTCAAAACTGCTTTGAAAGGCATTTATTTAAAGAAAGTCACCATAAAAGGTAAATATTCTAAATGATTTTTGTACGATACATCTGACGACATCCGATTGGCAAGTGGTGCCATTTGCGGGTGTGCTAGTTATGCCTGCAAAAAAGATTGTTGTCAATGAATATTTGATATGGTATAATACGGCTTGTGTTATGACGGACGGTCCTCTGATGCATATTGCGTTTATGAACGTCTTTGAAGGAAGGAGGAAAATCCATGTCCGAAATTATCAGAAGCATCACTCAGGAACAGCTTCGGACCGATTTGCCAAATTTTGCGATCGGCGATACCGTTAAGGTATTTGTTAAGGTCGTTGAAGGTACTAGAGAACGTTTGCAGGCATTTGAAGGAACGGTCATCGCCAAACAGGGCGGCGGTATTAGCGAATCTTTCACAGTTAGACGTGTTTCTTATGGCGTTGGTGTAGAAAGAGTATTTCCTTTCCATTCGCCAAGGATAGATAATGTTAAAATCGTTCGACGCGGAAAAGTCCGCAGAGCGAAGCTCTTCTATTTGAGAGACAGAGTCGGCAAAGCGGCTAAAGTTAAAGAAAAGTAAGAAGACTGGGAACCCAGGTTCCTTATTGGTTTGCATTCCCCTGCGCATTTGCGGCAGGATATGATCGGCACAGTATGTGTAATGATTTGCGAACCCATAAGATACTTGGGTTCTCGTTGTTTAACGGCATTCTAGCCGGAATCCGGAAAACGCCGTATGACGAAGGCTTTCGCCAACGGTGTAACAGCATAGATGCTTGAATATGATAAAACCTTTCTATCTGAGCGATTCTGTTCTGGGATGCGGTGCTTAAAGCCTGCATGGTAACAAAATGGGTTTCGGACTAAATAAAGGGTAAAGATATGGATATAAACTGGTATCCCGGACATATGGCAAAAGCAAGGCGCATGATGACGGAAAACCTGCGGCTTATCGATGCTGTTATTGAGGTCATCGACGCGAGGGCGCCTTTGTCTACAAGGAATCCTGATTTTGATGATCTTTTTTCCGCTAAGAGAAGGGTACTTGTATTGAATAAAAGTGATTTGGCGGATGCAGATGCCACAAAGCGATGGATATCGTATTACGAAAAACGGGGTATGACTGCGTTTGCGCTGAACTCCATTAAAAAGGGAGGGGCCGCCATCGCTAAAGCAGCGTTGGAGAAAGCAACTGCGGATATAATCGAAAGCTGGAAAGCCAAAGGTGCAAACAAAACGATCAGGGCTATGGTAGCGGGTATACCAAACGTGGGGAAATCAGCCTTTATCAATTGTTTTGCGGGTGCGGTACGCGCAAAGACAGGCGACAGGCCTGGAGTCACGAAGGGTAGGCAATGGGTCAAAATCGGCCCGTATCTGGAGCTTATGGATACACCTGGCGTGCTATGGCCAAAGCTTGATGATGCGGAGGGAGCAAAGCACCTTGCCTTTCTTGGATCAATAAACGATGATACCATGGTGCCGGAAGAACTCTGTTCGATGCTTTTGGAGAAGCTTTTGCGGATAGCTCCCGAAAGCATATCGGAAAGATATGGCATCGCAGCCGATGGCGGAGGGTATAGTATGCTTGAAAACATTTGCCGGTCTAGGGGATTTCTTATAAAGGGTGGAGAACTGGATTATGAACGCGGGGCACGGATAATATTGGACGAATTCCGCGGGGGCAAACTTGGCCGGGTTACGCTTGAATCTACGGAAATAGCGTGCGGAAGTGGTATTGAAAATGGCTGAAAGCGGATATTGGGGGCTATATGCTGAGTGACGGAAGCCGAAAAGCCGTATTAAAGGAAAAAGCGTCCGATAGACGCCAAAGGCTATTTGATTATGATCGCCAATATTGGGATGCCGGAACATCCTTGCTTGCCGGTATGGACGAAGCGGGCAGGGGACCACTTGCAGGCCCGGTCGTTGCCGCCTGCGTAATACTTCCTCCTGATGTACGTATCGATGGTGTGGATGACAGCAAAAAACTCAGTGAAAAAAAACGCGCTTCGCTTTTTACAGAAATAAAGAATACGGCTATTGCCTACAGCATTGGTATAGTGGAACATGATATAATAGATGGAATTAATATCCTTAACGCATCCAGGCTTGCTTTCAAAAAGGCGTATGATAGTATGGCCATCAAGCCTCAGACGGTCCTAACCGACCACATAGACAAGCTTGATATTGATTGCGGTTATACGCCGCTTGTAAAAGGCGACGCAACGAGCTATAGCATAGCTTCGGCATCTATACTTGCCAAGGTATACAGGGATACGCTTATGGCGGATATGGATGAAAAATACCCACTTTATGGATTTGCGAAAAACAAAGGATACGGGACTTTGGAGCATTATGAAGCGTTAAGGAAATATGGCCCGTGCCCTATACACCGTATGAGTTTTTTAAAAAACCTTAACCAGCACGGTAATACCGGGGCGTACGCCGAGAATATCGCTACGGAATTTTTCAAAAGTAATGGTTACGGAATATTGAGAAAAAATTACGCGACAAAGCTTGGAGAAGTGGATATAATTGCTTCTAAAGGAGAAACCATCGTTTTTGCGGAAGTCAAGGCAAGAAGCTCGGTAGCGCGCGGAATACCGTCGGAGGCCGTTGACAAGAATAAGCAAAAAAAAATCAGCTATGCCGCAATGGAATATATTCAGGAACATGGCAATCAAAAAAACACATACCGTTTCGATGTTTTTGAGGTATACTTACAGGAAAAGAAATACAGGCATATTGAAAACGCGTTTGTTCCAGATGATAAGTTTTTTATTTAACGAGGTATTTGCCCAATGATGAGCTCTATCAACCGAAGAAAAAGAATATTGGCGATGTTTGCGGTTTTGATCGCGGCTTGCCTTATTTTATTGCCGTCCGGGAAAGCGTTGGCAAACCAGCTGTTGCCTGTAGCCAATCCGGGATTTGAAATGGTTGACGATGAACTTATGCCGGAATCTTGGGAGGGCGCGAAGTGGGTCGAAGAGGATAGTTATATATGGGCTGACGATGAAGTAAAATATGAGGGCAATTACAGCCTTTGTGTAGAAAGCCCGACAGAGAACGACGCTCGTGCACAGCAGGAAATTCGTTCAGCCCAGCAAGCGATATATAAGATAAGCGCGATGGTGAAGACGGAGGGCGTCAGCGAAGAGGGACGCGGTGCAAGCCTTTCTGTTGATGGGACGTTTGCATATTCACCGGACATAAAGGGTACGCAAGACTGGCAAGAAGTAGCCCTATACGGACGTACCGTAAAGGGGCAGGATTCCATAACGATAATGTGCAGGATCGGCGGATATGGCGAACTTGCGTCGGGGAAAGCATGGTTTGACGATGTAAAGGTAGAGCAGGTGGATTCGGTTCCAGCCGGCGCTACGGTGCAAGATCTGACGGTTGTTGAAGCGGGTGAGGGAGGCGACGGCGACGATAATGATATACCTCCGTTGCTGCCAGATTCAAAGATATTGGCATTCTTTTCGATCATATTCGTTTTTTTATTCATAATTATCTATAAAATGATATCCGGCAAGGAGTACAAGATCAAGGACCCGGTGAGTATCCTTGTATTTATCCTTGCAATTGCGTTGATTCTGCGTCTGATCGGAGCGGTTCTCGTTAATGGTTATCCAAACGATATCGGCTGCTGGAAGGGCTGGTCTATAAGCATGTGGGAAACAGGGCCCGCCGGTTTTTATACCTCCGGCCAGTTTGCGGATTATCCTCCCGGCTATATGTATGTTTTATGGATTTTGGGCGGTATCAGAAGCCTGTTTGATCTGGATGCCAATTCGGTTGCGTTTACGGTCATCGTTAAATTGCCTTCAATAATAACCGACCTTGTTATAGCTATTTTGATCTACCGCTGGACGCCGAAGAATTTCTCTCGGCTTGCTGCGTTGGCTTTGGCGGCGTTTTGGGCTTTGAACCCTGCCATAATTTTCAACTCCGGTTACTGGGGCCAGATAGACAGCATACTGACGCTTCTGCTTCTGGTATCATTGTATAATTTTATGAGCAGGCGGCGTTTGGTCGCTTGCCTGGTTTTTGCGGCAGCATTGCTGATAAAGCCTCAGGCATTGCTTTTTGGACCTGTTCTACTGTTCCTGTTTATAAAGGATATTTTAGATAAAGAGGAGCGCAAGCGCGCGATAATAGAACTGTTGCTTGGTATAGTTGCCTCAATGGTAGCGTTCTTTTTGCTTATCCTTCCTTTCAAAGGGACTCAGGAATATACATGGATATTTGAAAAATACTTCTCTACGGCTACACAGTACAATTTTGCCAGTGTCAATGCGTTCAATATATATTCGCTCTTCGGCCAAAACTGGGTTGAGGATTCGACGGTATTCCTATTTATGAGCTATAAGATGTGGGGATTCGTCCTCGTGGCTATATTGATACTATTCTCGGCATATCTATTCTTTAAAAGTGAAAAACGCGAGATGGCCTATCTGATTGCCGCGTTCATGCTTATCGGTATTTATATGCTTGCGCCGAACATGCATGAGAGGTATTATTACCCGGCCTTGCTTCTGCTGATCGTGGCTTATTTCCATCTGCGGGACAGGAGGATATTGTATCTTTGCCTTGGGTTCAGTACAACTTTGTTTGCCGGTGAAGGCCTGTTGATACACGGCCATATACTCGGCTGGGAGCCGTGGCTTATTGCGCTGTCTCTAGCGAATACGATACTGTTTATCTACGCTGTCTGGGTAGTTACAAATATAGTTATTCAAAAAGGATGCTTACCCGGCTTTATACCGGATAAGCTGGATAAAGAGCGTGACGAGGCGGATAACGAGGACAAGAACTCTCTGCTTGAAGAATACGGCATAGTAAAAAAAGTCATGGTTCGCAAGGATTATCTGCTGATGGCTATAATAACAGTCGTATATACGGTATTTGCTTTTATCAACCTAGGTTCAACCGTTTCGCCGGAAACACAATGGAAATCCCAGGGTGAGGACGTCGTTGTGGCGACGCTGGACCTTGGCGCAGAAAAGACCATCGCCTCCGCGATGTATTTCGGCGGGATTGGTGAGGGAAACCTCGATTTTGAAATATCTTCCGATAATACCGACTGGACCAGCTTTTACGAAATAAAGCATGAAGACGGCGAAATGTACAAGTGGAGAAAGACGTCCGACTTCAGTGCCAGCGGCAGGTATGTGCGTATTACATCGATGGATAAAGGCACCGTTATCTATGAGGTTTGCTTCCGGGATGAAGAAGGGAACAATATATCCCCCGTCAATATAACAGTGGAGCCTGTTGCGGATGAAGGATCGCGAAAAGGGGAGAACGCAAATTTTAAAGCCTTGGAAAAGAAACTCTACGGTGACGCTTCCGCCATGTTCGACGAGCAGGACAAGGTTCCTGAATTTCCATCTTATTATAACAGCATGTATTTTGACGAAATATATCATGCAAGGACTGCGTATGAACATATCAACGGGTTGGCGCCGTTTGAAAACTCGCACCCGCCGCTCGGCAAAGTATTCATATCGATAGGTATATCGGTCTTCGGTATGAATCCGTTCGGCTGGAGGATAATCGGGACGTTGTTTGGTATCGCCTATATTCCGATAATGTATATTCTGGCGAAACGCATATTCAAAAAGACAAAATATGCCTTTTGGGCTGCCGTTCTTATGGGATTCGATTTCATGCATTTTGCGCAGACACGAATATCGACAGTCGATGTGTATGGCGTATTCTTCATAATGCTTATGACATATTTCATGTACCGTTACCGTGAACACAATTACAACCGCGAACCAATTTCGGAATCCTTGAAACCCCTGATAATGTGTGGAGTGATGATGTCACTGGGATGCGCTAGCAAATGGATATGCATATACAGCGGCGTCGGCATTGCAATTTTGCTTTTTGAATCCGTTTGGCAGCGGTACAGGGAAAAGATGTACGCGGATATGATGATAAGGCGATACAGACGAAGCCTTGAATGTAAAGAGGAGAGCGATTTGCCGGAGCCCCCTGCTGAGATAAAGCGATATGAAACGGCAGCAGATGAATTTTGGAGTAAAACCGGAAAAACGGCATTGGTCTGTCTGGCAGTGTTTATCATTTTGCCGCTTGTCGTTTATCTGCTTTCCTATCTGCCGTATATACTCTGCGTTCAAAAGCCGTATAGCCTTAAAGATGTATGGGGCGTACAGGAATTCATGTTTAATTACCACAGCAATTTGAAGGCGGGGCATCCGTTTATGTCGGCATGGTATACGTGGCCGGTTGACGCAAGGCCTATACTGTACTTTAATGATACTGTGAAAGGTGACATGGTTTCGGCGATATCTTCGTTTGGAAACCCCGCGGTCTGGTGGGCTGGATTCGTCTGCGTAATAGTTATCGTCTATAAAAAGATAAAGGGCAGGACGGGCAATGACAAATTGCCGTTGTTCCTGATAATATCCATGGCGGCGCAGTTCCTTCCGTGGCTGCTTGTAAACCGGGCGACTTTCATATACCATTATTTTGCGAGTGTGCCGTTTGTTATATTGATTACTGTATATGTGCTGCGGGAAATAATCGAGCGCACGAAAAAACGCAATTGGATAATGTATGTACATATCGCGCTGGTTGTCGTGCTATTCTTACTGTATTATCCGGTTATTTCGGGAATGCCTGTTCCAAGAGATCTTTTCAGTTGGCTCAAGCTGTTCCCATCATGGTCGTTGTTTTAAGGGGGTAATTGCTTTTGCTGGCAAGGATATTGAGCTACGCCTTAAACGGGATAAAAGGTTATTCCGTGCAGGTAGATGTGGACGTTGCAAACGGTTTGCCTGCGTATGATACGGTTGGTTTGCCCGGACAGGCTGTTAAGGAATCCCGTGAAAGGGTGCGCTCGGCGATAAAGAACAGCGGATTGGAGTTTCCTGCGCTGCGTATAACGGTGAACCTTGCGCCGGCGGATACGCGCAAGGAGGGTCCTCTATATGATCTGCCCATCGCCATCGGAATTCTTTCTGCAACAAGGCAGATTCAGGAACAAAGCACTGAAGGCATCGTTTTTTTCGGAGAATTGGCGCTTAACGGTGATATCCGGCCTGTAGATGGTGTTCTTCCAATGGTAATTGACGCTTGCGAAAATGGCAGCGATACCTTTATATTGCCTTATGATAACGCCGCCGAGGCTTCATATGTGGCAAACGCTAAGATATATCCGGCAAAGACGCTAAATGAAGTTTTGGAGCTTTTGAACGGATCGAAGTCGATCGCGAGATATCCGAACAGAAAATGGGAAAGTGCATATGATAACACCGATGAGGGTGATTTTGCCTATATAAAAGGACAACAATCGGCGAAGAGGGCAATAGAGATCGCCGCATCGGGAGGACACAACATACTGTTTATTGGCCCGCCTGGCAGTGGCAAAACACTTTTGGCGAGGAGTTTGCCGTCCATATTGCCGGATATGGGTTTTAATGAAGCGCTGGAAGTAACAAAGATACACAGTATATGCGGCATGATGAAAAAAGAAAAGCAGGGGCTTTTGACGAAGAGGCCTTTTTGTTCGCCCCACCACAGTACGTCGACAGCCGCTTTGACAGGAGGCGGCAGCCTTGCGAAACCGGGACAGATATCGCTGAGCCATCTTGGGATATTATTTTTGGATGAATTTCCGGAGTTTGACAGAACCGTATTGGAGGCGCTAAGACAGCCATTGGAAGACGGATATATAACCGTATCGCGAGTGAATGCGACCGTGACGTATCCGGCGAATTTTATGCTGGTTGCTTCGATGAACCCTTGTCCGTGCGGGAATTTTGGATCGGAAAAGCCATGTAAATGCTCACCTGTGCAGATATCGAGATACCTTGGAAGACTATCTTCGCCTTTGCTTGACAGAATTGATCTTCATATTGAGATGGGTGCAGTAACATACAGCCAGATAACTTCAACGGAGGAAGAGGAAGCATCTTCTTTTGTACGTAAGCGTGTGAATACTTGCAGGGATATACAGACAGACAGGTATAAAAAAGAGGGATTCTTCAATAACGCGCAGCTTGACGCACGAAGCATCAATAAATATTGTGTAGTGGATGACGGGGGAAAGAAGCTCCTAAAAATGGCATTTGAGTCACTTGGCTTGAGTGCGCGCGCGCATAGCAGGGTTTTGAAAGTCGCGCGGACTATCGCGGATATGGAAAACAGCGGCGAAATAAGGCAGGAGCATATTGCAGAGGCCATCCAATACAGAAGCCTTGATAAAAAATACTGGAACGCCGGGAGGTAAGTATTGTCTGCAGTTTCTGATAAGGCAAAAAAGTATTGGATTTGGTTAAGCAGCATTGAAGGTGTTGGGGCAAAGAGCTTCTATAACCTGATTGCACATTTTGGAGATGCTGAGACCGTATGGGACAACGCAAAGAGCGGCATACAGGGGGTGGAAGGTGTCGGCAGTTCCGTTGCGGCAAAGATTTCCCAGTGCAGGGATGAATCGTATATAGAAAAACACTTTGAAATGCTTTATAAGAAGGATATCAAGACGGTTTGCCGCATAGATCAGGAATATCCTATGCTTTTAGATGCGATAGAATACCCGCCGGCGGTTTTGTTTTATAAGGGCGAGATTAAGCCTATTGAAGATAAAGCCATAGCTATGGTGGGAACGCGCCACTGTACAAGGTATGGGGAATCCGCGGCGAAGCATATTGCCGAAGGCCTTGCGCAGAACGGGATAAGTGTGGTTTCGGGAATGGCAAGGGGGATAGATTCGGCTTCCCATATGGGCTGCCTTGAAGGCGGCGGATATACAATGGCGGTATTGGGATGTGGCGTGGATGTAATATATCCCGCGGAAAACAGAGACCTATATAATAGGATAATTGAAAACGGAGCCGTATTCTCAGAATATATGCCAGGGGTAATGCCTGTTTCAACCAACTTTCCCGCGAGAAACAGGATAATAAGCGGGCTTGCCAAGGCGACCGTCGTGGTGGAAGCGCCGGTAAAAAGCGGATCTAACTTTACAGTCGATTTTGCGCTATCGCAGGGGAGAGACGTATTTGCATTGCCAGGCGGGATATTCTCCTCAGCAAGCAAGGGTACGAACAACCTGCTTAAGGATGGAGCCAAGATAGTTACAGAGGCCAACGATATATTAAACGAATATGGCTGGGCAGGATACGCAAAAAAGAAGAAGCTGGAATCTTCGGCGATACAGATGGATATGGATGAAATGAATGTTGCAGAGCAGCTTGGCAAGGGAGATTTGAACATAGATGAGCTGACGATTGCCGCAGGTATAGATATAAAAAAATTAAATTATATATTGACAATGATGGAGCTTCGGGGAATAATAAAGCAGTTACCCGGAAAAATCTTCACTTTGGTATAATAAATGATAACAAGGCTATAAATGTATGTTTAACCGGAGGAATAAATGGCTACAAAAGCGGATGTCAAAAAGAATGCTACAAAGGATGCAAAAACAAAGCCTGTGAAGAAAACCACAAAAACGGACAAGAAGGAAAAGTCTGTTAAACTTGTTATTGTGGAATCACCGGCCAAGG
>JAVBOF010000017.1:0-12525 GCA_031550915.1 Eubacteriales bacterium
TGGAACCCGGTATTCGAAAAGACATCGGTAATGATAGGAAGCGTAAACACGACACTGGGATGGTTATCGTTTATAACGCTTACAGTTAAAGCACTGATAATGGTTGGAAGCGTATCCGTTATGATGCAGATAATCGGCGAGGGCGGGCTGCCAAAGGCAATGGCAAAATCACATTTCCCCGTCGCGCTGCAAAACATGTTTTTGCTTATATACAGGTATCTGCATGTCACCATGCAGGAAGCAAAACGATCCGCCCTGGCGTATAGCCTGCGGTCCGGCGGCGTTAGGGGCATACGCCCGAAGGATTGGGGATCGTTTGGCGGTGGACTGCTACTGCGTTCATTAAAAAAATCTTCCAGTATCCAAAAGGCGATGGTCTGCCGTGGCTATACGGGCGATATCGTTATTGCCGGAGACGCGGGAAAGCTCTCTTTGACCGATGTCTTGTTTTTTGTCTGCTGGATAGCGGTTTTTGCCGGAATAAGGTTTTTGAATATTGGGGTTTTGACTGGCAGGCTATTTGGATTATAATATTAGGATGGACGTATTGATAAAGACCGAAAATCTATGCTATAGCTATTCGGATGGAAGCCGGGCGTTGAACGGTATCTCATTTGAAATAAGAGCTGGCCAGCGAGTCGGTATAATCGGCGCGAACGGTGCGGGCAAAACTACGCTTTTGCATCTGCTCTGTGCGGCTGAGTATCCGACCGAAGGCCGTATATTCTTGGATGGCAGGGAAATTGATAAGAAGGGTGCCAAAGAGGTCCGGCAGAGGGTAGGCTTGCTGTTTCAAAATTCTGATGACCAGCTTTTTACAAACAGCGTATATGATGATATAGCTTTTGGGCCAAGGCATATGGGTCTGGATGACGAGGAAGTCCGAAGCAGGACAGCCGGCGCTATGGAAAAGACCGGCGTTATGCCCTATGCTGATAAGCCGCCTTACCACCTTTCCGGAGGTGAAAAAAAGCTTGCGGCTATAGCTTCTCTGCTTTCTATGCAGCCGGATATACTGCTTTTAGACGAGCCCTCCGGCGAACTGGATCCGCGCGCGCGGAGGGAGTTTATCGCATTGATAAAAGGTATGGGACAAACGATGATGATCGCTTCGCATGATATAGACCTCATCCGCCAAGCCTGTGACAGGACGATAATAATCAAAAAGGGCGAGATTATGGCCGACGGGCCTACGGATAGAATATTGGATGATGAAGAGCTTTTGCTTAAAGCAGGTTTGTGATATTCTATTATTGGTCAGATTTCCAATAAATATCTATGTAACAACTGGAGGCCTATTATGGAAAACATGAAGTTTTGTCAAAGCTGCGGGATGCCTTTTGATGAAAGTCACAGCAATTTGACTGCAAAAGAGAAGGATGGCAGCAATAGCGTTTACTGCACATATTGCTATAAGGACGGTGTGTTTATTCATCCGGATGAAAATATGGATGATGTCATTGAAACCGGAGTTCCGCATTTGGCAAGGAAGATAGGTGAAGATGCAGCGCGCAAGCAATTAGCCGAGTTTCTACCCACTTTGGAAAGATGGAAGAAGTAAAAGCCCAAAACTGGCCGGTTGAGAAAAAATGATTGTTGAATACGACACGATATTTGCATTGGCTACGCCGCCGGGAATAGGTGGCATAGCAATAATACGCATAAGCGGCGCAAGGGCGAAGGACGTGCTCGAGGCCGTTTTTTTGCCTGCGGGCAAATGTGACTATGCAAGCCATATGATGTATTACGGAACCTTGACATATAACGGAGAGGTAGCGGACGACTGCATGGCTGTCTATATGCATGCTCCAAAGACCTACACCGCGGAGGATGTTGCGGAACTGCATCTACACGGCGGGAGGATACCTGTGAAAAAAGCCCTGGATATTTTATCGGCTTGCGGACTGAGGATGGCGGAGCCGGGAGAGTTTACAAAAAGGGCTTTCTTGAATGGAAGGATAGACCTTTCGCAATCTGAAGCGGTAATGGACTTTATAAGCGCTACCTCGGAATTCGGTGCAAACGCCTCACTTATGCATATGCGCGGTCAGCTTTCGAAAAAATTGGAACCTCTGAAAGACGAGCTTCTGGGTATATTGGCTCAAATAGAGGCGTGTGTGGATTATCCAGAGGAGGATATGGATGAGGAGGTTTTAGGCGTAGCATTCAAAGCGATCGACACTGTCTGCCCGGAGATACAGAGTTTGCTAGATACGGCAGATTTTGGCGCTATTGTGCGTGAAGGAATATCCGTAGCCATTGCGGGAAAGCCGAACGTCGGAAAATCATCTTTGCTTAACGCACTTTTGGGCAAGGAGCGCGTTATTGTCACGGATATACCCGGAACCACAAGGGATACTTTAGAGGAATACTACGTCCACAAAGGGCTGACGATACGTTTTATAGATACGGCCGGTATCCGCGAGACCGAGGATAAAATTGAAGGTATTGGAGTAGAAAGATCCAAACAGGCAATAGAGCAATGTGATGTTCTGCTTCTGGTTGTGGACGGCGCGGACGGTATAGACGATGAGGATATTGCCGTGTTTGACAGGGCGAGAGGGAAAAATACCCTGGTGCTCATAAATAAATCGGATAAAAAACAGAAGGTCTCGGATGAGCAGGTGCAAAATGCTTTTCCCGAAGCTTCTCGCGTGAATATATCCGCTAAGGAGAGCAGCGGCCTGGAAGAACTTTTGGATAAGGTCTATGCTATGGCGGCAGACGTCACAATGATAAATTCAGATATCATTATTACGAACGCCAGGCATAAAAAATGCCTGCAAACTGCAAACGACGCCTTGAACGACGCGAAAACGGCGATTGGCGAGAAAACTGAACCGGACTGCATATCCATAGACGTCCGAAATGCGTGGCACAGCTTGTGCGAGATAACAGGCGAAGCCTTAGACGAGGATGTGATAGACAGGATTTTTGAAAAGTTCTGTCTCGGTAAGTGATCCACCGGGGAATCATCATAGTTTTGCGTTAACATATCATATATATCAAACTAAGTATCATAAACAATCATAATGCGAAGGTGATGCTATCGCAAGCTATCGTTTTTCAAGATACGCGCAAAGATTTTTTACAGAAAAAACAATGCAATTACGCTGCAAAACAAGGCGTGTTTTTGAAACTGGCTTGTAAGTGGGGATTGCAGAAGATTTTATTTGCGCAATATAATGGAGCATTAAATTTCCAAATATTTTTTGGATAATCATTTCTTTTTATATTTACTGTATACTAATACTATGTTATACTTTTTTTAACTGAGAAAACAAAAACCAGATGATTTGGAGGTATTCGAGTGAAAGAAATAAAAACCGTAACCGTAGTGGGAGCAAACGGTTCTATGGGCTATTCGGTATCCGCCATCTTCGCGTCTTTTGGAAATGCAAAGGTATATATGGTTGCAAGGAAAAAAGAAGCGGCTGAAGAAGGCGCCAGACGTGCGGCCGGAACCGTAAAAGCAGATTCCATAAACGCAAATTTGATTCCCATGACATATGAGGATCTGCCTGTTTGTATTCCGGAATCGGACCTTATCTTCGAGAGCGTTGCTGAAGATATCGAGATAAAAAAATCTATTAACGCACAAATCGCCCAATACGCAAAAGAGGACGCAATTGTAGCTACGGGAACATCCGGACTCTCGATCGAAGAACTTTCGAATTGTTTTTCCGGCAGCATCAAAAGCCGTTATACGGGCACGCACTTTTTCAACCCTCCCTACAATCTTACGCTTTGTGAGGTAATACCTACGGAAAGCACAGATAAGGCTTTTCTTAAAGAGTATAAAGAATATCTTGCAAAGATATTGGTCCGCAGCATAGTGGAAATAAAAGACCGCCCGGGCTTCTTGGGCAACAGGATAGGATTCCAGCTTATGAATGAAGCTATCCAGTACGCCGAAAAGAACAAGGAATACGGCGGCATAGACTATATCGATGCTATTCTTGGCGGGTTCTCCGGCAGGGCGATGGCGCCGATCGTTACCGCGGATTTCGTTGGCCTGGATGTTCATAAGGCAATAGTTGATAATCTTTACGATAAGACAAATGATTATCTGCACGAAACATTTGTCCTTCCGGCATACGTTCAAGAGCTTATAGACCAGGGAAACCTTGGCGTCAAAAAGGGCATTGGCCTGTATCAGACCATAAAGGATGCCGATGGCAAGAGGAGCCGCAAAGTTTACGATATCGCTACAAAGACCTACAGGGATCTCAAAAAGTACGATCTGCCCTTTGCAAACAAGATGATAGCGGAGCTTAAGATGGCAAATTACGAAGGCGCTATGAATGCTTTGAAAAACGATGGCAGCCGCGAAGCGAAGATTTGCCTGACTTTCCTGTTGAAGTATGTCCTATATTCCGTAGTTACAGCGCTTGAAATAGCGGAAACGGTAAATGACGCGGATACCGCTATGACGACCGGCTTTAACTGGGCGCCTCCTTTGGGCGTTATAGAAGCTTTGGGCGGCGCTAAGGAAGTTAAAGCGCTTATCGAAGAGAATGTTGAAAAAGAATGGCTTGCTAAATTGGATTTGAACTCAATATTTGACAGGGAATTTAAATCGAATTACGATTTCAGAAAATTCTTCAAGTCTAAGAAATAAGAGGTGCTATAAATGAGTAATGTACATGTTCTGGGTGGCGCACAGACAGATTTTGAACGCAACTGGACCAAAGAAGGCAAGGGAATGCTTGCGTTGATGAGAGAGGTTATGGATGACGGATTGAAATCTGTTGGGATAACCTACGATGAGATAGTATCGCTGAACAAACAGGGGCGTATCGGAGTTTTTGTCGGAAACTTTGTCGCGGAATACTATTGCGATCAAGGGCACCTCGGCGCATTATTGACAGAGGTTCATCCCGCTTTCTATGGCGTACCTTCCGCCCGTTTTGAAGCTGCATGCGCATCGGGTTCGGTTGCGTTGGACGCGGCCGTAACGAAGGTCCGTGCGGAGGATTATGATGTAGCTATTGCTATAGGCTGGGAGCTTATGAAGACCGTAGATACCAAAACATGCGGAGACTTCCTTGGCCGCGCGGCGTTTTACGAAACTGAAGGCCGCGGCGTTGAGTTCCCTTTCCCAAAACTGTTCGGAAAGCTAGCGGACAAACTGGTGGAGCGCTATCAGCTTGATGAAAACCGTTTTATGTCCAATTTGGCAACCATTTCAGCTATAAACTACGGAAACGCAAAGCGCAACCCGCTTGCACAAACACGCCGCTGGTTTATGGATGAAAAACAGGCTAATATGAGGGGCACGGCAACAAACGCTCAAATAGGCGGATTGATAGCGATATCCGACTGCTCGCAGGTAACTGACGGAGCGGCGGTCGTTGTTATGGCTTCCGATAAATTCGTAAACGAAAGGTTCAGCGGCAAAAAGTTCCCCGTTGTTAAGGGATGGGGACATAGGGTAGCGCCGATGGAATTCACCAAGAAGATGGAAGAGAGCGACGGCAACGACTTCCTTATTCCGTGGACGAGACAGACGGTAGTTGATGCCTATAGCCGCGCAGGCCTTACCGTAAATGAGATAGACTTCTTTGAAACACATGACTGCTTCACTTCGAGTGAATACGCAGCCATATCTGCGTTTGGCATAACCGCACCAAAGAACGAGTACCAGGCTATTGAAGACGGCGTTATCGCCTTTGACGGCGACAAACCGATAAATCCGAGCGGCGGATTGATAGGCGCTGGACATCCCGTTGGCGCAAGCGGAGTACGTATGATGCTGGATCTGTATAAACAGCTGACCGGCACTGCGGGTGGATATCAGTTGCAAAAAGATCTGAAAAACGGCATAATGCTCAACTTCGGCGGATCTGCAACTACCAACTATGCGTTTGTAGTTGGCAACTAATCAAAATATCAAAAAGAGCTGGTTGTAAGAACAGTTCTGTAAAGAAGCCAAAAAGCCTGCGATGAAAGCGTTTATACTTACGCCAATATCGTAGGCTTTGTTTTTAGCTTACAAATAGCCATTTAATTACAATTGAAAGGACCGTAAAAGTGGTTCTTTTTTGGGGAAAATAAGGTGTATATGAGGTGGTTTGTTCCAGAGTAAAATGGTAAATTAATACTTGATTTAAGGGCTTTTCTCCACTTTACCACAAACCTCCTGATGTGCTATAATGAATCCTATGTGAAAATAAGTCTTGGAGGTCTACATGATTGTTGATGTTTATGCATCGTATAACCATGTTGTTGAACGTAATATAAAGGATAGAACAATCCTTATCGTAGATACACTGCGTTTTACAAGTACTGCAATAACAGCCTTGGCAAACGGCTGCAAACAAATAATACCGGTTGAAGAGATTGAGGAAGCGCAGCGTGTTGCGCACAATATGAGAGAAAACGTCTGCCTGCGTGCCGGCGAGCGGAATGCGGAAAAGATATCCGGATTTGAGCTTGGGAATTCGCCTTTGGAGTTTTTGCCAAACGTCGTTGGCGGTACGGTAATAATTTTGACAACATCAAATGGCACAAGGGCGTTGCGCAAGGTGCCGGATTCTTCAAAATGTCTTCTGGCGGCATTTTTAAATATCTCTGCCGTAGCGCATGCGGCATGTTCTCTTGGTAAGGATGTCGCGATAATATGTGCTGGCACGGACAAACGGTTTTCGACCGATGATATTTTAACTGCCGGCGGACTAATAAGCAGGATGCGTTCGATGCTTGGAAAGGCCGTTCACATGGAACTGGATGACCTTGGACAAGCCGCCGACTTTATGTATCAGAAACACAAGGGCAATCTGCATAAGGCGCTTTCCTCGTCGCGTCACTATAGGGTTCTTGTTAGCAAGGGCTTTGAATCGGATGTACTTTATTGTTTGCAGGAAGATGTTGCAAATATAGTTCCGGTTTATAAGGACGGATTAATAACTATTTAATAACGGGGAGCAAAATGGAAAAAAAGACGTTTTATCTATCGACCCCAATTTATTATCCAAGTGATAAGCTTCACATCGGCCATACGTATAGCACCGTATCGGCCGATGCCGTATGCCGATTTAAAAGGCTGACAGGGCATGACGTCATGTTCCTTACCGGGACGGACGAGCACGGGCAGAAGATAGAGCGTATAGCTAATGCAAAAGGCATATCCCCCAAAGCGTATGTTGACGGAATAGTTGAAAGCATACTTGAACTTTGGAAGCTAATGGACATATCCAATGACGATTTTATCCGGACTACCGATGAAAGGCATATCCATACCGTTCAGTTTATTTTTAAAAAGTTGTATGACCAAGGTGATATATACAAAAAAGATTATGAAGGCTGGTACTGTACGCCCTGCGAAGCATTTTGGCTGGAGCGCCAGCTTAATGACGGTTGCTGCCCGGATTGCGGCAGGCCGGTCGAGCTTGTAAAGGAGGAAAGCTATTTTTTCCGCCTTAGCAAATATGCGGATATGCTCATAAAGCATATCGGAGATAACCCGGATTTCATACAGCCGGTTTCCCGCAAAAATGAGATGCTGAATAATTTTCTTCTACCCGGCTTAGAGGACCTTGCGGTTTCAAGAACATCTTTTAAGTGGGGCATTCCCGTTACCTTTGATGATAAACACGTCGTCTATGTTTGGCTGGACGCGTTGTCAAATTATATATCCGCGCTTGGATATGCGTCAAACGATGATAGCAAGATGCGGCGGTACTGGCCTGCGGATGTACATCTGGCCGGCAAGGAGATCGTGCGTTTCCATACCATAGTTTGGCCAATAATGCTTATGGCCCTTGGATTGCCTTTGCCAAAGCAGGTTTTTGGGCATGGATGGCTCATTTTGGACGGCGGAAAAATGTCTAAATCAAAGGGCAATGTAGTTGATCCGGTCGAACTTACATCGCGCTATGGTGTAGACGCTATACGCTATTTCCTTTTGAGGGATGTACCGTTTGGCTCAGACGGCTTGTTTTCAAACGATGCTTTGCTTAACAGAATAAACGCCGACTTGGCGAACGATCTGGGTAATTTATTGAGCCGAACTATTGCGATGGTCGAAAAATACTTTGGCGGGGAGATTCCTGAAACCGGAGAACATCAACCTGAAGACATGGCACTACAGGATCTTGCGATAGACCTTCATAATAAAGTTGAAGAAAATATGAACAGCCTCCGTATTTCGTTTGCACTTGCCGCAATATGGGAGCTTATCGGCGCGTGCAATAAATATATAGATATTACGATGCCGTGGATATTGGCAAAGGATGAAAACGACAAGCCGAGGCTTGGAACGGTTCTTGTTCACCTTGCGGAATGTCTGCGGATTATATCCGTTACCGTTTCGCCGTTTATGACAAAGACGCCGATAGAGATGCGGAAACAGCTGGGAATTGGTGAGACTATAAATACTTGGGAAGACACGAAGGTGTTTTTCATGATACCCCGGGGAACCAAAGTATGTAAGGGAGAAGCGATCTTCCCGCGCATCGATACTAAAAAGGAGCTGGATGAATTGAATGCACTTTTGAGTAGCAATGATAAAGCAGGGGAAGATAAGCCCGGGAAACCGGAAGTAAAGGCAGAGGAAAGCTATATCACGATAGATGATTTTGCAAAGGTGGAACTTCGCACAGTAAAAATACTTGAATGTTCCGCACTGGAGAATTCTGATAAATTGCTGAAACTAAAGGTACAGATGGGCGGCGAGACACGACAAGTGATATCCGGAATACGTAAATACTACGACCCTTCAGAGCTCGTAGGCAAAACCGTTATCCTTGCGGCAAATCTGAAGCCTGCGAAGCTTCGTGGTGAACTATCCGAGGGCATGATACTTGCCGCTTCGGATGAGAATGACGAAAGCCTTTCCTTACTAACGACCCTAAACGAAATGCGAGATGGGCTGAAGGTGCGCTGATGAAGCTATTTGATACGCATGCGCATTTGACAGACAAGAGGTTTGATGTAGACCGGCCGGAGCTGCTTGCTTCTTTGCCGGCGAAGGGTATACACCTTGTCATAGACGTTGCGGAGGACCTTCAAACCAGCCGGGCATGCCTGCAAAACGCCAAAGCATACGAATATATATATGCGTCTTGCGGCTTTCATCCGCACAATGCAAAAAGGATGAAAGATGAAGATTTAACAGCGTTTCGCGATATGTCTGCAGAGCCGAAGGTAAAAGCTATCGGTGAGATAGGCTTGGATTATCATTATGATTTTTCCCCCCGCGATATTCAGCGCAAAAGGTTTTTGCAGCAAATAGACCTGGCTTTAGAGCTGGATTTGCCAATTATAATACATGACAGAGAGGCGCACGGGGATATGTTAGACATCCTGCGCTCCTATGATAAATTACCTGCAGGGGTAATGCATTGCTTTTCCGGCAACAAAGAAATGGCGCTTGAGTGTGTTTCTCTGGGGCTTTATCTATCATTTGCCGGACCGCTGACCTTTGAAAACGCAAAAAAAACGGCAGAAGCCGCAAAATATATCCCTTTGGACAGGCTATTGGTTGAAACGGATTGTCCCTACCTGACACCAGTTCCTTTCAGGGGAAAGAGAAACGATCCGTCTTTGGTGTTTTATACGGCGGAAAAGCTTGCTGCCGTACACGGCAAAACGATCGAGGAGATGGCCGAAATTACTTTAATCAACGGGAAAAAGCTGTTTGGTATAGCCTGAGTCAGTCAAGTACTTCGTCGTTAATATCTTCCGTCGATTCCGCTTCGGGTGTATCGGAACTCTCGGGCGGTTTTGCTTTATCCGTATATTCGGCTTGGGTGGATTCGGGTGTCGGCGATATGGTAGCTTTTGCTTGCGGTGTGGTGGTTTCCGGAGCTGCAGACGGCGTTTCCGTGTATTCCGGGGTGTTGTCCGGCAGGGAGTATTCCGTTATGCCTGTGGAATTGGAATCGAAATACCAGTTTTCAACTTGATTATATAGCTCCATATCCCTCGCCGAAGTTATTCCGCCGATATAACTCCGGTATATCAGTGAATTGCACCTGAAATACAGGCTTATATGTGGCAGATTTTGGACAAATAGGGCTTCGAATTCTCCATATGTCTTCAACAGTTCGTTATCGGTAGGGTCTGTTGACATTCTTTCCAGGATACCGTCCATCTCACTGTCGGAATAAGCGTTTAAGTTTGACGGAGAAGATGATGATAATGCAAAACTGAGATCCGGCTCGCGGGAGAGATTATACCCGCAGACCGCAAGATCGTAATCGCCGTTCTTTATTGCGTCGGTATATTCCTCGAATGGCTTTATAATCAAACTTACCTGTATGCCAACACGTCCGAGCTGTTCCTTCAGTATGTTACCAACATCCTTGCGTGAAGGGTCGTCGGCATTATCCGGAATAAGTAAATTGAATTGCAGGTTTTCGATGGAATTAGCGTCTGTACTTTCCAGTGTTGCGGGATCGTTGTCGGTATCCTTCCAACCGCATTCTTCCAATAGCTTTACAGCGTCCTTTGTATCATATGTTATCTGGTTCGTTGAAGGGTTACGCAGCCATATATCCGGCGGCAAAGGGGTATCTACCGCAACGGCATGGTTCATAAAAGCTTTGTATATAAGATTTTTTTTGTCTATTGCTTCAGCAATAGCCTGACGCATCTTTACATTTTGCAGTTCAGGATTATTTAGATTCGGCAGCAAAAAATCATAGTTTTGGGTCAAAATATCCATGATTGCAGTATTTTTAAGGGTCTTCATCCTGCCGGTCGCGTTTAAAGCCGTGTTTACAAGATCCACCGAGTTCAATTCATAAGCAGCCAATTCCGCCTCCCTATCAGGCACACTGACGGCTACAATACCTTGGATGTTGGGGCTTTTGCGCCACCATTTTTCATTTACGGCAAACTTCATCTCTTCTTCCAGACGGTAGTCTACAACTTTGAAAGGCCCTGTGCCAACGGGAACGCCAGTACCGGAAAAACTGATGGTGTTTCTGTGCATCACGGGAAAGGTCATAGCATACAAAAAACTATAGCCGGTTTTCTTGGGAACTATTTCGAGCGTCATTTCATCTACAGCGCTGTAGGATTGTATATAATCCTTGATATACGAATAATAGCTTGGCTGGGTAGGGTCGGCAGGCTCCATTATCATATCCAGTGTATTCACCACATCCTCTGTGTTTAGCGTGCCGTTATCGCCGTGCCAATAGACGTTTTGCCTCAGCTTAAAGATCCACTTTCCTTCCTCATGAATCCAGGATTCCGCCAGACAGGGAGCGGGTTTTCCAGTTTCATCTAGCTTTATCAGGCTTTCAAAGCTCAAAAGAAAAAGATTCGCCATCTCGCGTGTATCTACCATTATAGGCAAAGTTGAGGAAGGGTGCTTAGGCATAGTTATTCTCAAAACCCCGCCTTTTACAGGGATGGGAGACGAAGCGACCTGGTTTGCCGTCGCAGTTGGGGCAACAGTATGGCTTATAGGGTTATTGTTGTTGCCGCAGCCGGTGAATATTACAAATGCAAGTACGGCCTGCAGCAAAAAACATATCGATTTAACGAATCTATTACTTTTCAATATCTATACCCAATTCCTTTGCATAAAGCTCTTCATATTTTTCTTTTGCATCCTCGACTCTCTGAACATAATCGTCAGTCTCTTTATAAGGTATATCCTTAAGAGTTTCACCATCGTCGCTTAGCTGTTCATCGTCAAGCCATTGCTTTATCCGATTATGTCCGCCGTTATATGCCGCTAAAACGACTTCTTCCGAGTTGAACCGCTGGTTCAAAAATTCGAGATACCAGCATCCCATTTCGATGTTCAGATCCGGCTCTTTAAGCATATCTACGTCGTAATCTTTTATCTTCATTTTTCCGGCTATCCATTCGGCCGTGTCCGGCATAAGCTGCATAAGACCAATTGCGCCTTTATGGGATTCCGCATCATTATCAAAGCGGCTTTCCACATAGATGACGGAAGCTACGAATGACGGCTCCAGAGAATACTCCTCACTGTATTTACTGATTATATCCAGATATTTCAACGGATAAGCTTTTTCCAGGGCGATTTTTTTTAGTTGGATACCAAAAATAACGCCAAAAAGTATTATCAATATAACTATTACCGTTATGATAATCGTTTTTTTCTTTTTAATCGAAGCCATAAGTGATCTAAAACCCCCGGTTGAATAAAAATCAAATCATTGTTTGTTCAAATAGCTTTTCCGCTTGAGACAGTGCCATTTTTAGCTCACCGTTGTTTTCGATGACATGCGTTGCCATTCGGTTCCTTTCATCCGCCGGCATCTGCGAGGATATCATGAGCTTTGCCATATTATCATCCACGCCATCCCGCGCTTTCAGCCTGCTTATTTGCAGGTCTTCATTACAATATATGTTCCAGGTTTCGTCGCAAAGCCTGTCGAAGCCAGATTCAAAAAGAAGCGGCACTTCAAGTACAACGGCTTTGTCACCAGCTTTTTCAGCCTCCAATATCAATTCGATACATCTTTCAAGTATCAGCGGATGGGTTATTGCGTTCAGCCTGTCCTTTGCCTCCGGGTCAACAAATATCCGTTCCCGCAT
>JAVBOF010000166.1:0-8238 GCA_031550915.1 Eubacteriales bacterium
GCGATATCGCTCGTTCAGACAGCTGAAGGCGCACTTCAGGAAACCCACAACATTCTTCAGAGAATGCGTGAGCTTTCTGTACAGTCTGCTTCCGATACCAATGAGGAAACAGTCGACCGCGCTGCCCTGGATGCAGAATTCCAGCAGCTGAAAGCTGAAATAAACGATATATCCGACAAGGCGAAGTTCAATGATCAGACGATTATAAACGGCGACTTCGAAAGCTCTGCATTTGTAGTACAAACTGGCGCCAACGCCGGTGACGAGCTCGAGATAACAATCGGAGCTATGTCTACAACCGCCCTGGGTATCAATGGCGACGATATAACGTCCCGTGCAAACGCTTCATCCGCCATCTCGACGGTCAACACCGCTATCAACGATGTTTCCACACAGCGTGCGAAGCTCGGCGCGTTGCAGAACAGACTGCAGCACAAAATAGCGAACCTTGATACGTCTGCCGAGAACCTTCAAGCAGCCGAAAGCCGCATAAGGGATATCGACATGGCTAAGGAAATGACCAACTTCACGAGGAACAACATATTGTCGCAGGCTGCTACGGCGATGTTGGCGCAGGCCAATAGCGCTCCGCAGGGAGTCCTCCAGTTGCTCGGATAATGGGACTATAATACATAGGCCAACAATACTAAGATAAAAAAGTCCGGTAGTTTTGAAACGCATTGTACAAAACTACCGGACTTCTTATATACTTTTTAATAGCCTGCGCCTTTACGGCCCGGCTTTTCTAAACGTCGACTATCTTTTGGGTATTATAACTATTCGCCTGTTGGGGTCTTCACCTTCAGACTTGGTCGAAACAAAACTGTTGCTCTGCAAAGCGGAATGGATCACGCTTCTTTCATACGGATTCATCGGCTCCAAAACAACCTTTCGTCCCGTACGCTGCGCTTTACCGCTAAGTTTTTTTGCCAGACGTACAAGCGTTTCTTCGCGGCGTGTGCGGTAGTTTTCGGTATCAAGTATCAAACGCGTATAATCTTCACGACCTTTGTTGACAACGAGACTGCACAGGTATTGCAGCGCATCCAGCGTTTCTCCGCGGTATCCAATAAGCATACCCATATTTTGACCGGAAAGCTTTACCTTTAGATTATCCTCAGTCCGCTCGATATCCGTATCAACTTCCATTCCCATCAGCTCAAACAGCTTGGATAAAAAAGCTGCGGGTTGTTCTGAATCCGGGGTCTTCCTAACAGTGAGCCTAACGGTCGTCTGTTTGCCGCCGAGTCCAAAGAGACCCTTGCTGCCTTCCTCCAAAACTTCTATAGTGACTTCGTCAATAGATTTACCAAGCTGTCTAAGACCTGTTTCAATAGCTTCATCGACGGATTTTCCATGAGCTTCTATCTGATCCAAAATACTCACACCCTTCTATGTTTGCGCGGGTAGATCTATTTTCCCGTGCTTTGCTTCAAAATATCTCTTCAATACTAAGGTTTGGATTATCGCATAGACGTTAGATATCAACCAATATACCGCAAAAACCGAGTTGGACACTACGCAAATATAAGCGGAGAACAGCGGGAATATATACAGCATTACTTTACCGCCCTGTTGCATGCCAGGATTTTGTCTCATCGTCAATACCTGTGAAAAGTACATTGTAACTGCCTGAATGACCGCTAAAATGAACCAGCCATTACCCATACCTTCAAACTTAGCAAGGGTAGGGGCTATGACTTTGGCATAATCGACGCCTGCAACCTGTGAAGCAAACTGAGGAACCTGTTTAACTATATTATTAAATTCGTCAAGTGTCGGCATGACCTTAGCTAAAGCCGAATCGGGCTGCCATATGTTATGTATCCACAGAAAGGACGGCAAGTTGATCGATTGGGCTGTGCTCTTTGCAGCTTCGGCGACAAGCATGATCGTCTGCTCGTCAGCGATCGTTCTTAATGCTCCATAAAAAGCGAAAAAGATCGGCATTTGTATAAGCAAGGGGAGACAACCGGCTAGTGGCTTGACTCCTTCCTTCTGATAGAGTTCATTTATCTTTTTCTGTTGCATCTGCTGATCCGGATACCGTTTCTTTATATCGTTTATCCTGCCTGAAAGCTGGCCCATCTTATATGACGAGCTTCGCTGGCGGATATCTAAAGGTATCATAGCCAGACGTATAAGTATAACTATTATAACTATTGAAAGTAAATACGGCGGATTTGCGGGATCCACGGTCATTATTCTAGTTAGATTTTGTATGACCCAGTAAAAAAAATCCGAAATAAAGTTATTTTGTAAAAAACCCAAATTAGTTTCCTCCGGTTATTTGAATAGAAGCTTCTGGAACCGGGTCATAACCGCCCTTGAACAACGGATTACAACGGATGATCCTCTTAATTGAAAGAAACCCGCCTTTCAAAACCCCAAAACGCTCTATCGCGGTAATCGCATATTCCGAACAAGTCGGAATGTATCTACAGTGGGGTCGTCCGATGGCGGAAACTTCTCTGCGGTAGAATTTGATCAAAGACAATAATAATCTTCTCAAAGGAATAGACCTCATTTTGCTTTCAGCAAGGAAGCTTTGTTTAGCAGATATCTCATAGTACTTTTAATTTCCGAAAAGCCCAGACCGTTTATCGTGTCGCGTGCAATAAAGATATAGCTGTGGCGCTGGGATGTTTCCGGCAAAAGCTGCAAAAAGGCTTCTTTCATTCTTCGCTTAAGCTTGTTGCGGACGACACTGTTTCCGATTTTTTTACTTATCGAAAAGCCTACCCTCAACTGCGGGCTATTTTTATAGACGAGCGCCATACTCGGACAACCGCACTTTTTGCCAAGACGATAGATATACTGAAAATCCTTATTTTTCTTTAAAGAATACTTCCTCTTCAAAACACAAATATGCCTCTATTAATTAGGCAGAGAGTACTTTTCTTCCTTTTTGCCTTCTGCGTGCCAAAACATTTCTGCCGTTCTTTGTTTTCATACGGGCCCTAAAGCCATGTACCTTGCTTCTTTGCCTCTTTTTAGGCTGATAGGTTTGAAGCATTATCCTACACTCCTTTAATTAAAGCCATAAATGGCGATTTTATCGAAATACTTCAATAGTATAATTCAATGCTATATTAGGTGTCAAGTAAAACAAACAAAACCTTGTCCGTAATAATAGCCCTATCCGCCTGAACGTTATATATAGGCTGAATCGGGCTAGAAAGTGAGCATTAAGTTTTTGTGGTTCGTCACTTGGCAGGTATATCGTACCTTTCCTTCAAATTGCTCAATGTGCCATCTTTACGCAGCGACTTCAGGCTTTCGTTGATCTTGGGAATCATGTCCTCATAATCCTTCAAACATGCGATGCGGTACTCCAGCTTTCCTATCGATTCGTGTAAAATAGATGTTGAGGAATTGTCCATTCCGTATACAGTTGCAAGGCTACCGCAAAAACCCTGCACTTCACCGGTTGATAACGCGTCCAATACATCCTGGTAAGATGCGAATTCTACAGTCTTTACCGATATGCCGTTCTGTTCGGCATATTTGTTTAAGCTGCTCTTTATAAACCCGTTACCTATGACCGCTATCTTTGCGCCGTCCATCTCATCGAATTTATCGAACGCATCCTTGTTTGTCAGCAAGGCAATGTCATCAATGTGGTAAACATCGGAAAACACATATTTCTTTTCCAATTCGGTTGTTTTAACGTATTCGGCAATTACGCAATCAACATCCTTGGAATCAAGCATAGAGCTACGCATACGTGACGTCAAAGGCACTATCTTAACGTTGGCACTATCTCCGAGAATATCCTTAGACAATGCCATTGCGAGCCTTGGCTCAAAACCGTCGATCTTTCCGGATTCGTTTACGAACGAAAAGCGCTCCACGTCCTTAAAGCATCCAACCCTGAGTTCGCCTCTTTCAAGGATCTCCTTGATTTTTGGATCCACTGACGAGCAAGCACTGATTAGTAAAGCCAATATTATTACAAAAGATATTATTATCGCCTGTTTTTTCAGTGTAGCCACCTCAATTAAGCACTATTAGAGCGATTATACTAGATATTTCAGACTAAAACAAAGCGCATAATCAAGCGAAAAAGCCAAAACAGGCGGGTTTTTGGGGTTCTCCCCAGTCTGACGGCATATTGTTCAATTTTTCGTAAGATAATCTTAACACTCATTTAACATTTTAAGGTAATGCTTAAGGGCATCCTGCCAGGAAGGCAGTCTTTTGAATCCCCCTTTTTCCAGGGATTCATTTGAAAGACGTGAGTTTAACGGCCGTTTTGCCTTTACGGGATATTCGTCAGTAGAGCAGGGAAGCACCTTTGCTTTTCTCCCGGAACAGTTCATTATTTCGCAGGCAAATTCATACCATGAGCAAAAGCCTTCGTTGCTGGCGTGATACACGCCGTACCTGTCAGTTACTACCATATCGCAAATCAGATCGGCGAGATGGTAAGTATAAGTCGGCGAGCCAATTTGGTCTGCGACGACTTTCAATTCGTCTTTTTCTGCGCCCAACCGAAGCATGGTTTTCACAAAATTATTGCCGTTCAAGCCAAACACCCACGATGTGCGTAGAATAAAATACTTCTTTAAGGTCTCCATGACTGCGTCTTCACCAAGCGACTTCGATATACCGTACTG
This sequence comes from Eubacteriales bacterium, assembly GCA_031550915.1. Classification (GTDB taxonomy): domain Bacteria; phylum Bacillota; class Clostridia; order Christensenellales; family MGBC116941; genus JAVBOF01. Next base: position 4,620 of record JAVBOF010000166.1, read on the forward strand.
GTTTTGGGGGTCCTTTTTGTCGCCGGTTTCGAATGGTCGCTCACCATATCCTCCAAATACATAGTCAGTACTTATATACAGCATCTTTGCGTCAAGTTTTCTGCATACTTCCGCAATATACATGGTTCCATTTACGTTGATAGCGTGGCATAGTATGGGTTCGTCCTCGGCTTTGTCTACTGCTGTGTAGGCTGCGCAATGTATGACCGCATCGGGTTTGTAGGCGAGGATATAATCACAGGTCTGCTTTTCGCTGGTCAGGTCAAATTCATCGATATCCACACCATGGTTTTCGATTCCCAAAGTGTTAAGTTTCGCGACAACGTCATGACCGAGCTGGCCTTTTACGCCTGTTACTAGAATTTTCATATCGTCACCTGTTTTTGTACATCTTTTCGTAATAATCTTGATACTGGCCGTTTAAGATATCCATCCACCACTCCTTATTGTAGAGATACCATTTTATAGTTTGTCGGATGCCTTTTTCAAAAGTGGTTACGGGAGTCCAGCCGAGTTCTCTCTCAATCTTTTTCGGATCTATCGCATACCGCAGATCGTGGCCGGGCCTGTCCGTAACATAGTTGATCAGGGACTCACTTTTACTCAGCTCCTGCAGTATAGTTTTAACAACCTGAAGGTTAGTGCGTTCATTATGCCCACCGATATTGTAGACTTCGCCGTCTTTACCATTGTGTATTATCAGATCTATCGCGCTGCAATGGTCTTCCACATACAGCCAATCCCGCACGTTTTCACCCTTGCCGTAAACGGGCAGAGGCTTATCATCAAGCGCACGCGATATCATCAAGGGTATTAGTTTTTCCGGGAAATGATAAGGACCGTAATTGTTTGAGCATCGTGATATTGTTATACCGAGTCCAAACGTGCGATTATAGGCCTGCGTAAGGAGATCTGCTCCGGCTTTGGAAGCGGAATATGGCGAAGATGTATGGATCGGGGTCTCTTCAGTAAAAAAGAGATCTAGCCTGTCCAACGGTAAATCACCGTATACCTCGTCTGTTGAAACCTGATGGAAGCGCTTGACAGAATATTTTTTGCAAGCGTCTAGCAGCACCTGGGTACCGATAATATTAGTTCTCAAAAACAGGCCGGGATCCTCAATAGACCTGTCTACATGCGACTCCGCGGCAAAATTGACTACGCAATCGAACCCTTCTTTAGAAAACAGCGAGTCGACCTCAGTTATATCTGCGATATCGCCTTTTACGAAAGTAAAATTTTTGTTTTCAAGAGCAGCCTTCAGCGTCTTTAGATTTCCGGCATAGGTCAGCTTGTCCAGGCATACGATTTTATACTGCGGATATTTATCCAGCATATAATAAACAAAATTGCTGCCGATAAAACCTGCGCCACCGGTTATAAGTAACTTCATACCTTTCCTCCGTCATACTCAATAGATAAAATTGCAATCAGAATCCTTTAATAATGGCGCATCCTTATCCTTAGCCGAGAGAATCGGATCGGATATGCCCCAATCTATACCAAACAACGGGTCATCAAAGCGGATACTGCGGTCTTGCTCCAAAGAGTAGTATTCATCCACTTTATACTGCACTTCAACATCATCCGTCAAGGTTACAAACCCATGCGCAAAACCTTTTGGAATATATAACTGGCATTTATTTTCAGCCGAAAGCTCCACCTTGAAATGCTTTCCGAATTGCGGAGAGCCCTTCCGGATATCCACGATAACGTCAAGGATTGCTCCCTTAGTACAGCGGATCAGTTTGGTTTGCGACTTGGGATCGTTTTGAAAATGAAGCCCTCGCAACGTGCCTTTTTGAGCTGTCATACTTTGGTTGTCCTGCATAAAGTTTACCTTGATGCCGTATGCTTCTAAATCTCTGTATGAATAAGTCTCAGTAAACCAGCCCCTGTGGTCGCCGTGGACAATGGGCTTTATAATATATGCGCCTTCAAGGCCTGTTGTTTGCACCAGTCCGGGGATCTTTTGTTCCATCTTTCCTCCTATACGCGGATCTTATTTTCGGCAACATTTTTCAAATGCTCGCCATAGGGTGATTTACCATATGCTTCTGCTGAACGTAAAAGCTCATCCTTGTTTATCCAGCCTTTACGAAACGAGATCTCTTCCAGCGCGGATATCTTTATACCCTGCCGTTTTTCCAGGACCCTAACAAATTCAGCAGCATCCACCAACGTATCGACCGTCCCCGTGTCCAGCCAAGCGTAGCCTCTGCCCAGTAAGGTGACGTTTAAGTCGCCTTGCTCAAGGTACACTCGGTTCAGATCAGTTATTTCAAGTTCGTTGCGCCAGCTCGGTTTGACTTTCTTAGCGTATTCCACAACGCGGTTATCATAGAAATATAAGCCGGTTATCGCATAATTCGATTTAGGCTCAGTGGGCTTTTCCTCTACCGATATCACCTTGTTATTCCTGTCAAACTCAACTATACCAAAGCGCTGGGGGTCATCTACATAATATGCGAAGACCGTAGCCCTGCCTTCAGCAGAATCACGGACCGCCTGCTCCAATCTGGCCGTTAATCCGCTTCCATAGAAAATATTATCTCCCAAAACCATGGCGCACGAATCATTTCCTATGAAATCTTCTCCAATAATGAATGCCTGAGCAAGTCCGTCAGGTGAGGGCTGGACGGCATACGAAAGCTTTATGCCAAACTGGCTGCCGTCATTTAATAGTGATTGAAACTTGGGCGTATCCTCCGGTGTTGAGATGATAAGTATATCGTTTATTCCCGCAAGCATGAGAGTAGATAGAGGGTAATAGATCATAGGTTTGTCATAGATGGGCAGCAACTGCTTGCTGATTACCATTGTTAGTGGGTATAGGCGCGTACCCGCACCGCCTGCCAAAACTATACCTTTCATATATGATTACAACTCTCCTTCAATTGTTTTTTGCGTAATTTAAAGCTATCTTTGCCAGGAAACCTGGCATTGTCCCCAAGACCAATTCCATTAAAAAGCGCTGTGGAACGCTTCTTGCATATTTTAAGAAATAAAATAACCGCGCGAAAGTGAACCTTTGCAAAAACGACAACCGGACATCTATCTCTTTAAGCTTTTGCTGGGCATGAAGTAACAGATCTTCACAGTAATCCAGCCGTTTTATTATAGCTGATGTGCGCTGTTTCTCCGGAATCACGCGGATATCAATATAATCGGTTTTGTTATTGACTCCGGTAAATTTTCCGACGCCGTACTGGTTGCTGCTATGTATCCGGTATTGTACCAAAGGTTCGGGTACAAATGCAAATGAGCCGTTAGCAGACGCAACAATAGCCAGCCAATGGTCCTGGATAAAACTGTTTTCAAACGGTATCGCAAGAGCGGCAATATCCGTTCGAACCAGCATAGAGCAGCCCGTCACAAAGTTCCTGTGCAAAAGCTTATCATATAAGGCACTGCCTTCATACCTTTTAAACCAGCGCTTATACTTGCTGATGGATCTGGATATCATCTTGTCGTCATCATCTATTATGCTCAGATCGCTATATGCCAGCACATTATCACCGATAGCTTCGTACAGTTTGGAAAGTTTTTCACTATGCCAAATATCATCATGGTCTGCATACGCAATAAAAGCGCCGCCGGATAAAGACGTGAGCTTTTC